>JALZDV010000224.1 GCA_030862345.1 Actinomycetota bacterium
CGCTGCCGCGAAGGGCGCAGTCAATCCGTACAGCACGAAGTTGACGGTGATCGCCCAGAGGTGAGCGCCCTGGACCAGCCGAACTCGGCCTCGAGCGGCTCGATCAGCGCACCCGTGCTCGAGCGGAAGGAGGCGCGGCCAGCAGGGCCGCGAAGGTGATGGCAGCCATCCACCAGGCGCGATGGATACGACCCGGCGAACGCGGTTTCGACGTCCCGGAGTCGGAGACGAGCACCCCGTCATGCCGCCAGTCCTTGCCACGACGTGGGCTGGGCAGGTTCACTGCCGTTGAGATGTCAACTTCCAGGCCCCCGGCCGACACTGTGCCGGATCGCCCCGACGGTCGACAGGGGCGCCTGCCCCGCCCGGCCCGCCGGCACCAGCTGCTGCAAGCAGCGCGCGACATCTTCGTGGCTCGTGGTTATCACGCGGCAGCCATGGATGAGATCGCCGACCGCGCCGGGGTATCCAAGCCGGTCCTCTACCAACATTTCCCGGGTAAGCGCGAGCTCTACCTCGCACTGCTCGACGAGCAGGTCGCTCATCTCGGGCAACGGATGGTCACCGCCCTGCAAGCCACCAGCGACAACAAGGAACGGGTTCAGGGGGCGATCGCCACATACTTCGAATTCGTGGATGGCGAGGGTGAGGCCTTCCGGCTGCTCTGGGAATCAGACCTGCGCAACGACCCCGAGGTCCACGACAAGGTCGAGAGAGCTTTTGCCGCAATCGTCTCGGCCCTTGCCGTCACGATCAATTCCGAATCCGGCGCCGGCCCGGCACAGTCCAAGCTGCTCTCGGCCGGACTGACCGGCCTGGCTGAGATCAGTGCGCGATGGTGGCTCGAACGCCGCAACGACCTCGCCAACGATGTCAGCAAGGACGAGGCCATCGGGCTGATGTCAGCCCTGGCATGGCGCGGAATCTCGGGGTTTCCTTTGCAGTCAGAACTGCGGCCGGGGGCGGCCGTCAACCGGGAGTGATCTTCGACTCGACCCGTGTCGACTCCTCCGATGGTGTCCACGCCGGGCGCGTCGTTCGTTCGCGCTCGGCGTAGGAGGGCCGCGGACGCCCTTGCCGCGGCTGGGCTAGCCTCGGCCAGGCAGTCGTCGGAGCAGCCGGACGGCGCGAGATAAGGCGGGCAGCGGTGGAAGTCAAGATCGGCGTGTTGCACTCACCTCGAGAGCTCACCGTGGACAGCCCGGAGTCCCCCGACGAGGTACAGCTGGCGATCACCGAAGCGATCGACCGAGGCCGCGGTGTCCTGACCCTGGTTGATGAGCGCGGACGCCGGGTTGTCGTACCGGTGGAACGGATCGCCTACGTCGAGATCGCCGAGGCAGACCACCGGCGGGTCGGGTTCAGCGCCTCGGTGTGAACCGGTGGACCGAACGTAGGACCCGTTACTTACAGGCCGTCGGTCTCGAACGTGTTGCAGGCATCGACCGAGCCCTGCTCGAACCCGATCATGAACCAGCGTTGGCGCTGCTCGGAGGTCCCGTGCGTGAAGGCCTCCGGGTTGACCTGACCCCCCTGTGAGGACTGGATCCGGTCGTCGCCCACAGCGGCGGCAGCCGACAGCGCATCGTTGATGTCCTGCTCGGTCAGCGGCTCCAGGAACGGGATGCCGGTGTCCGGGTCGGGCACGGTCGTGGCATTCTTCGCCCAGATCCCGGCCAGGCAGTCGGCCATCAGCTCGATCCGTACGGCCCCGGACTCCGGCCCCTGCGGATCCTGTTGAGCCCGGTTGAGCAGCCCGAGCTGGTTCTCGATGTGGTGGCCGAACTCGTGGGCCACGACGTACTCCTGGGCAAGCGGGCCGCTGCTCGCGCCGAACTGGGTCTCCAGGAGCTCGAAGAAGCCCGAGTCGAAGTAGGCGGTCTGGTCGGCCGGGCAGTAGAACGGGCCGGTGGCGCTGGTCGCGCCGCCACACCCGGTGCTCACCGACCCTGCGAAGATGTCCAACCCCGGCTGGACGTAGGCCGGGCCGCCGCTGCCGGGCAGCAACTCGGCCCACATCGCATCCAGGCTTTCGGCGGTCGCGATGATCCGACAATCGATGTTGGTATTGGCCGCCTCGGCGCTCGTGCACTCGGCGAACGCATCTGGTTCCTGCGCACCGGTGTCGCCGCCACCGAGGATGTCGCCGGGGTTGAAGCCGAAGACCAGGGCCAGCAGCACGACGATGATGCCGCCCCCGCCGCCCACTGCGGTACCGCCGCGGCGCCCACCCCCACGGCCCCCGCGCTCGCGCCCGGGATCGATCCGTACGCCCTCGCTGAAAGTCACGAGCTCAAGCCCAGGGAAGTCATCCGCACAGTGTGCGCGGCGGTGATCCGCTTGAGTAGCTCTGCGACCCCAGCCAGGTCGCCGGTGCCGCCGATCAGCAACTCGGCCAGCTGATCCCGTTCGGCGATGACTCGCTGCGACTGCGTGAGGGCTTCCCCGACCAGCCGCCGGGCCCACAGTGCCAGGCGGCCAGCGACCGCCGGATCAGCCTGGATCGCGGCACGGACCTCACGCACCGCGAACGAGGCGTGCCCCGTGTCGGCCAGCACTGCCAGCACCAGCTCGCGGGTCGAGTCGTCGAGGAAGTTCGACACCTCTCGGTAGAAGTCCGCGGCCAAGCCATCGCCTACGTAGGCCTTGACCAGCCCCTCCAACCAGGTACTGGCCCGGGTGCCGTCGTGGAAGGCATCGATCGCGCCCGCGAACGGAGACATCGCCTTCTCCGGATCGGCGCCGAGTTCGCTCAACCGGTCACAGAGCAATCCGAAGTGTCCGATCTCGGCTCCGGCCATCCTCGCCAGAGCAGCGCGCCCAGAGATCGTGGGCGCCATCCGCGAATCTTCGGCCAACCGGTCGAAAGCCGTCAGTTCGCCGTAGGCCAGCACCCCCAGCAGATCGACGACCGCACTCTCGATCAGTTCGACACCCTTCTCTCTCTAGATCTGACGGCCAAGGTTAGCTACTGAGTTAGACTTGTCCTGGCGGGCCGGACCACGGCCTGCGAATCTGTGCGTCAATGCCTGTGCGGTGCTCTCCGGGAGTCCGGAACGCGCCACCGCGATCTGATCGGCGAGTTGTCAGAGTTCTCCGACTCTGCCTCGACAGTTTCGATCGCCTCCGGACGTCGGCGCGAAGCGGAAACCGACGCAAGTTTCGAGGCGAGAGCACTGAGTATCCAGACCACTTCCGAGCAGACCATTTCCGAAAGCCGACATCGACCCGCCACCTACGACGAGGCAGTAGCACTCGAGCACGCCACAGAGGGCGCCCCCGAAGTGGAATCGGCCGAGGAACTCGCCGCCCGCGCCCCGGTCGAGGAGACCGCACCGCTGTTCACCGACTTCAACGTCCATCCAGATATCACCGACGCCTTGGCCGAGGTCGGGATCACCCGCACCTTCGCCATCCAGGAGCTCACCTTGCCGATCGCCCTGGGCGGTCACGACCTGATCGGTCAGGCCCGTACCGGCACCGGCAAGACGCTGGGCTTCGGCGTACCGATGCTGCAACGGCTGATCAACACCCGCGACGGCGCCGATGGCCTGCCGCAGGCCCTGGTCGTCGTGCCGACCCGGGAACTGTGTGTGCAGGTCGCCAGGGACCTGGCGACCGCCGGCTCCAAGCGCAATATGCGAGTCCAGGCCATCTACGGCGGCCGCGCGTACGAGCCGCAGATAGAGGCGCTGCGCAAGGGCGTGGAGATCGTGGTGGGCACCCCTGGGCGGCTGCTCGACCTGGCCGAGCAACGACACCTGATCCTCGGCTCAGTCAGCGTGCTGGTACTCGACGAGGCCGACGAGATGCTCGACCTAGGTTTCCTGCCAGACATCCAGCGGGTCCTGACCATGGTTCCGACCCAGCGGCAGACCATGCTGTTCTCGGCGACCATGCCCGGCCCGATCGTGACCCTGGCCCGCCAGTTCATGACCCAGCCCACCCACATCCGCGCCCACGGCAACGACGAGGGCTCGACGGTGCCGGACACCACCCAGTACGTCTACCGGGCGCACAACCTGGACAAGCCCGAACTCCTGGCCAGGCTGCTGCAAGCCGAGGACCGCGGCCTGACTATGGTCTTCTGCCGGACCAAGCGGACTGCTCAGAAGGTCGCCGACGAACTGGTCGACCGTGGCTTTGCCGCCGCGGCGGTACATGGGGACCTCGGGCAGGGGGCTCGTGAACAGGCGCTGCGCGCCTTCCGCTCCGGAAAGGTGGACGTCCTGGTGGCCACCGATGTCGCGGCCCGCGGTATTGATGTCATCGGCGTGAGTCATGTCGTGAACTACCAATGCCCGGAGGACGAGAAGACCTACCTGCACCGGATCGGGCGTACCGGCCGCGCCGGCGGTAAGGGCATCGCCGTGACCTACGTGGACTGGGACGACCTCCCCCGCTGGGGCCTGATCAACGCCGCGCTCGACCTCCCTTTCCACAATCCGCCGGAAACCTACTCGACCTCAGAGCACTACTTCACCGACCTCGGCATCCCGTCATCGGCGACCGGTCGCCTACCGCGCTCGGCACGTACCCGGGATGGGCTGTCCGCCGAGCGGCTCGAGGACGTGGGGGAGACCGGTCGTGGACGCGGCGGGTCGGGTGCCTCAGGATCCGGACGGTCCCGTTCTGGCCGGCCCGGCGGCCGCGGTAAGGCTGCTGGCTCGGACCGCTCGTCCAGGTCGAGCGGTGGCCGCGCCGAGAGCGACGCACGTCGTGACACCCCATCTTCAGGAGAACAGCTGGCCGACGGCGGGCAACCGGTTCGGCGTCCGCGTCGGTCACGGTCGCGCAGCCGCACCCGTGGCGGCGTGTCGGTCACTGCTGAGGGGGCTGCCGACGGCGCCGGCGATGCGGGCTCGGGTGCAGACCGGTCAGCAAGCACCCCTTCGACTGAATCGTCCGGCTCCACCGGCTCCACCGGCTCCGCCGCCCGATCTGCCGGCGCCCGCAACCGTCGGCGCCGTCGCGGGCCTGCAGCAGACTGACCCCGCGCAGCGTCTCGATGAGTGGGGTCCTTCCGCGTAGTCTGCGGCGGCCGTCCTGGCCCGCATTGACGTGGTTCGGCGTGCTCGTGCTGGCCCTGGTAGCCGGCGCCGTTCTGGCGGCGAACAGCGACGTGAACAACACCGACGTCCGCACTGCCTCCGCACTACCGTCGGAGTCACCGACACCACTGGGCGAGCAGCTCAGGGCCTTGTGGTCCTCCGACGACGCCGTCGATGACCAACGTGTCGTGGCCGGTAACACGGTCATCACGGCCACCGGTCGGGGCGTACGCGGCCTCGATGCGCGGACCGGAGCGGAACGCTGGCACTACCTCCGCTCCAACGCGACGATGTGCGACTTCACCGTTCTGGCGGATGTGGTCGTTGCCATCTTTCGGACCTCCGGCCGGTGCAACGAGGCGGTTGCCCTCGAGGCCGACTCGGGCGTCCGTCGCTGGTACCGCAACGTCGACTTCAGCGAGCAGCTGAGTCTGCTCGGGTCCGGTACGGCCGCGCTGGCAGCCACGCCTGGCGGGATCGCGGTCTTGGACGCAGTCGGGAACTCCCTCCGATGGCGGTACAACCCACCCGAAGGCTGCGAGCTGTCCAGCATCGGGATCGGCAGCAGCGGAGTGGTCGTCCTCGAGCGCTGTGAGACCGGAACGACATGGTTGGCAGAGTTCGAGCTCGACAGCGGTGAGCAGCAGTGGCGAGTCCCGCCGCCCCCCGGTGACATCACCGTGCTCGGAGCAGACGGCATCGTCAGTCTTCTTGTCGGACAGCAACTCATGATCCTGAGTGCACGCACCGGGGAGACACTGTCCACCGTGGTGACCGATGCCGAATCCGATGAGTCAGCTGCTGCTGCATTCGCGAGTCAGCCTGGCGGCCGCGGTATCCCGTTGGTGTACGTCTCCGGCCGGGTCTTCGCCTTCGACCCGAGCACTGGTGAACAGCTGTGGAGTGTGGCCGCGACCGGGCCACCGGCTGCTGGCGACGCCGGACTCGTCGTACCTGAGCCGGGAGCATTCGTCGTACGGAATCCATTGACCGGCCAGGAGATCAGCCGCTCAATGGTCTCTGGTGACATCCCGGAGGGTCTGTTGCGTGCCGAGCGATTCCGTTCCGGTCTCCTCGCGCTCACCGAGGACGGCATCACCGCCTACGGCTGAACGCGTCCGGGTTTCCAGGTCAGCTGCAGACGCAGAGCTCGTTCCCCTCGGCATCGGCCATAACCCACCAACTGGGCGCGTGTTCGTCGGTCACCAACCGGCCGCCCACAGCAAGGACCGCCGAGACCCGCTCCTGCGCCCTGTCCCGCGGTACGTAGACGTCGATGTGGATCCGGTTGCGCTCCGGTCGCGGTTCGGACATCTGCTGGAACCACACGCCCGGGGAGTCCGGCTGGGTACCCACCAGGTCGATGGCCCCGTCGGAGGTAGTCCGTTCGGTGAGGCCGAGTCCGACCCGCCAGAAGTCCCGGATGGCCGCCGGATCCGTGCAGTCGATCGCGATCTCGATCCCGTCGCTGGGCTGCGTCGGTTTCCTTACCACGGCGCCGGCGCCAAGGGCGAGATCGGTGATCCGGCGCGCCTGCGTCACGTCGAGCTCGGTGACGCCGCCAACGGAGTGGGTGGCCAGCGCGATATCGACGTTGCGCCATCGGATGTCGATGTCCGGATGGTGATCCATCTCCTCGGCGACGTCTGCTATCGCACCCACGAGTGCCACTGCCGCGGGGAAGGACGGGGCCTTGATGCGAGTGTGGATCGCGTCGCGGTGGTAGTGCCAGCCGCTGAGTTCTGCTAACGCGCGGTCAAGTTCCTCCTGACTGAGAACTCTTGGCATGCATTCATTCTGCGCGGGTCGGCGCCGAGGGATAAGGTCAGACAGGCCTGCGGGTCACGTCCGTACCCCAGTGGGTGACCTGCTGGGTCTCAGCGACGACCCGGCCTCGACTGATCACCCAACGCGGGGCGGCATGGTCGCGCAGAACGTCCACCAGACGTTCGGCCTCATGGATGCAGAGATTCGCCGGATTGCCGACGGCGATGCGGTGCCCGAGCACGCCCAGTACGCGCGCCGCTGAACCGGTGACCATGTCGAGCAACAGCTCTTGATGCGCAGAGGTCTTGAACTCCAACAAATGTGCGGTCAGGAACGCAACCTCGAGCATGTTGTGCCGACCGAAGGGGTAGTACGCATCCTCGATGTCGTCCTGGCCGAGGGCCACGGCAACCCCAGCGGCGACGAACCGCTGCACCGGCAGCGCCAGCGGCCCGGTATGCGGATCACTGACGAAGCCGAGCCCGGCCGCGCTCGCCAATGTGGCCAGCCGATCCTGCTCGGCCTCCGAATAGCGGCCCACGGCTCGGGCGTGGCAGGCCACTCCGCGGCCAACCAGGCCATGCCTGATCATCGACTGGGCCAGCAGTTCGCTGGTGCGCAAGGTCGGATCGCCGGCGTCGTCCACGAGCATGGCCACCCGCTTCCCCAATGTGGCCGCCAGCGCGCAGCCCCATTCGACATGCGCGGCCATGTCAGGCTCGCCGGCCTCGATCCACGGGATCCCGCCAACAACGTCGGCGCCCAACCGCATCGCCTCCTCGCACAGCGTCGCCGCACCGGGATCGCGCAGCACGCCGTCCTGAGGGAACGCGACGATCTGGACGTCGAGTACGTCGGCGAATTCTGCGCGCGCGGCCAAAACGCCGTGCAACCCCTCCAGCCCCGCGGTCGTGTCCACGTCGACGAACGCTTGGATGTGCAGTACGCCGTACCGCACTGCCTCCCGCAGCGCCCTGGTGACGTTCGGAGTGATCCAGGCACGGTCGTAGTTCGCCTTGACCGCGCGGGCGAGTTCGATTCCGGCAGCCGGTGCACTCATCTGCGCACCGGTGTAGGCGGTGAGGGCAGCATCGCCGATTCTGGGCAGTGTGTATACCTTGTCGAGGTGCTGGTGGCCGTTGACGAATGACTCGGTCACCAACCGCCCCGCTGCCTCGATCACCGGAATCCCGGCCGGTTCGGCTCCGCTCCCGCCCGGACCGGAGTCGTAGGGGGCGATCGCCAAGATGCGCCCGGATCCGACGGTGATGTCACATACCCGGCCGTCGCGCAACTGCGCCCGCCGGATGTGAACGGAACCGCCGTCTGCGACCATGCCTGCTCACCCCGACCACAGGCTCTCACGGAGGACAGGCACATGACCGAAGGACAGGGCGGCAGCACACCGGCCGGCTGGTATCCCGATCCGGAGGGCAACGGTGAGCGCTGGTGGAACGGGATGAGCTGGGGACAGCTTCGCCAGCCGCCGGAGGCGGTTTCCCAGCAGCCTCACCCGCCACAGGCCTACGGTTCGCAGCAACTGCACGACCACCAGGCGCAGCCGGGTCAGCAGGGCCAGCACGGGTATCCGGAGCAGCCGCAGGGAGGGCAACCATGGGCCCAGCAGCCGCAGTCCACGCCGGCCGGTCAGGCGGCTGCCGGGCCGGGACTCCGCTGCGTGAACTGCCAGTTCACCGACTTCGCAGCGTCGGAGTTCGCGCTGACCCCGGCCGGGCAGTTCTTCGACCGCGGTATCGGCATGGTGACCGCTCAGTGCCTGATCTGCCGACGGTGCGGCTTCATCCATTGGTTCGCCACGCGCTGAGAGCGCACCGGCCGACCGGTCAGCGTCAACCGGTTCGTACGAGCCGCCGTTGGCCCACATCCCGAGCATGACCGACGGGCTGATCCCGCGTGTCCCGGAGCCCGTGTCGCTGCCACCACCGGGCAAGCGGGGCGGGCGCCCACCAGTTCACCCGGCCCATCAGCCGCATCGCCGCAGGCACGAGCAGCGTCCGTACGACCGTGGCGTCGACCAGGATCGCGACAAGCATGCCGACCCCGATCATCTTGATGAACGTCACACCGGACGTCGCGAATGCGCCGATGACGACGGCGAGCAGCAGCGCGGCGCTGGTGATGATCGAGCCGGTCTGCTGCAGCCCGGTCGCGACCGCGGCGGTGTTACCCGCACCGCCGTCCCACTGCTCGCGAATTCGCGACAGCAGGAAGACCTCGTAGTCCATCGACAGCCCGAACAGAATCGCCAGCATCAGGATCGGCTGAGTCGCATCAAGGGCACCCAGCGGGGTGAAGCCGAGCAGGTCTGACAGATTTCCGTCCTGGAAGATCCAGACTACGACCCCGAACGAGGCGATCACCGAGATCGCGTTGACGAGTACGGCTTTGAATGGCAAGACGATTGAGCCGAAGGCCAAGAACAGCAGCACAAGCATGGCCAGGACCACCAGCAGACCCATCCACGGCAACGTGTCACCGAGGGAGGCGAGCAGATCCACCAGTTGTGCGCTCTGCCCACCGACCAGGGCCTGCGCACCATCGGGCACCGCAACCGCCCGTAGATCCTCGACCAGCGTGGTCCCCTCCGCACTGTTGTCGATCGCCGGGTAGCTCACGTCGAACAACGCGGTCCCGCCGCGTTCCCCCATCGGGGTCACGTCCTCGACCCCGTCCACCGCGACGAGAGCCTGGGCGTAGGACTGCAGCTCGGCCGGCTCGGCACCGGTGACCACAACGTTCGCGTGACTCAGATCCTGGCCGGGGAAGTCGGCGGCCAGCCGCTCGCTGACGACCCTGCTCGGGGTTCCCTCGGGCAGCACGCGCTCATCGACACCGGTCCACTCCACGCGCAGAAAAGGAAGGCCGAGGGCGAGCAGTCCCACGACCACAGTGGTCATGACGACAACCGGGCGGCGCATAACGAAGTGCGCGATGCGTGCCCAAGCCCCGTTCTCGGAGACGGTGGCTGCGAGCGAGCGGTCTATCCGACGACGACGCCATGGCATCCGCCCGGCATCGACCTTCGGGCCTAGAACCGCAAGCAGCGCAGGCAGAATCGTGAGCGCAGTGACCATGGCGACCAGAACCGCTGCCATGCCACCAAAACCCATCGAGCGCAGGAAAACCTGCGGGAAGAGCAGCAGCGAGGCCAACGACACCGCCACGGTCAGTCCGGAGAACATGACGGTACGACCGGCCGTGGCCATGGTTGTTGCCACGGCGTCCGGTGTCGACCTACCTGCGGCGAGTTCTTCGCGGAATCTGCTAACCACGAACAGGGCGTAATCGATGGCCAGGCCAACGCCCAACAGCGTGATGACGTTGATGGCGAAGATGGACACGTCGGTCACCGTGGTGAAGAGCCGCAATAGTCCGAAGGATCCGAGAATCGCGACGCCGCCGATCAGCGCGGGCAGAGTAGCCGAGACCAGGCTGCCGAAGATGAAGATGCACAGCAGCACGACCAACGGAATGGTCAGCGCTTCGGCGCGGGCGATGTCCGACTCGACCTGCTCGCCGACATCGGAGAAGACTGCAGCTGGTCCGCCCACGATGCTGCTCAGGCCAGGCGCATCGAGGTCGTCGCGGATCCGGTCATATGTCTCGGCGCGTGCGTCGTCGTCGGCACCGGCGAGAGTGATCGGCACCAACGTCGACCGGCCGTCCTCGGAGACCAGGCCCAGGCCCCCTCCGTCGTACGTGGTCACCGCTTGCACGACGTCGTCGGCCGCAAGCGCGGCCACGGTGTCGGTCACGGCACGTTCGAAGGCCGGGTCGTCGACCTGAGCACCGTCCTGGCTCGTGTACAGCACGAGGATGTCGGCGTCGGTTTGACCGAAGACCTCAGTTATGGCCGCGTCCGCACGTGCCGACTCGCTGTCGGGATCCTCGAAGCCACCGTTGGACAGGGCCCCGAACACCCCGAATCCCCATGCAGCGGCCGCGATCGTGATGATCAGGCCGGTTACGAGTAGCGCCCACCGGTGCCTGGCCACGAGCCGTCCCCAGCGTTCCATCAGATCCCCCAGGTTGCGTGAACAAGCATCGCACTTGTGAACGGTGTTCACCGTGAACGCTGTTCACTATGGTTGTGGTCATGGGGCTTGTCAACACCGAAAACGAGATGGCGCCGACGCGCCGAGAACGCGCCCGGGCGCAGACCCGCGACGAGATCCTGGTGGCCGCTCGGGACCTGGTCAGACAGGGCGAGCAGATCAACATGCGCGCGGTCGCCCGCGCCGTGGGCATGACCGCCCCAGCCCTGTACCGCTACGTCGACGGTCATGACGACCTGCTCGACCTGCTGGGTGCAAGCCTCTACGAGGAGCTGATCGGGGAGCTCGTCCGGGCTCGAGACGTTCTGGATCCGACCGACCTGATCTCTGCACTCATCGCGATGGCGCGTGCGTTCCGTTCCTGGGCCCTGGCTCATCGGCATGAGTACGGCTTGCTGTTCGCGAGCCCACTCATGTCGGCGCAACACACGAACTCCGGTCTCACCCATCAGGCGGGGATGCGCTTCGGGGGGCTGTTTGCCGAAATCTTCGCCGCCATGTGGCAGGCCGGGATGAGCACCCCGCCCGACCTGACCAAGATCGACCCAGAGCTGCTGCGGATGCTCGACAACAGCGAGATGGAGGATTTCCACCTACCCCTACCGGTTCGCTATCTGTACGTGCGTCAGTGGTCCCGGCTGTACGGAATGGTCACGCTGGAAGCCTTCGGCCACCTTCACTGGGCGGTACAGGACAGCGTCGGACTCTTCGAGGCGATGCTGGCCGATTGCGCGGCCGAACTCGGCTTCCCCGACCAGCCCCCGCCGACTCTGCATAACTTTCCACCGGCGGACCCGGAGTCCGGAACTTAGAATCAGCAGGATGTCTGTCCCCCGGTCGCCCGCCACTACGGGTGTCGACGACGCGACCGGACTGTTCGGGCCGGACAGCATCACCTGGCGGGTGCACGCGGACCCGCTGCTGATCGTCGGCGGCCTGCGTGCCCTGTTTCTTCAGGCATTGCATCCGCTTGCTCTGGCCGGCGTGGCCGAACATTCCGGCTTCAGGGAGGACCCGTGGGGGCGCCTGGGTCGTACGGCCGAGTTTGTCGGCGTTCTCACCTACGGCACCCGCAGGGAAGCGCTCAAAGCGGTCGCGCGGGTACGGGGTGCACACCGTGGCCTGACCGGTGTGGAACCGGAGTCCGGGACCCCGTACCGCGTCGATGACCCTGCGCTGTTGCTCTGGGTGCACTGCTGTGAGGTGGATTCTTTCTTGTCGACCGTCCGCCGCGGTGGAGCCACGATGTCCGACGCCGAGGCGGACTGTTACCTGCGAGAACAGGTTCTAGCCGCCGAGGTGATGGGCGTCCCGCGAGAAGACGTGCCGTCCGACCGCGCGGACCTCGCCGCCTACTTCTCCGACATCCGACCGATGCTGCATACCACCGCCGAATCCCAGCGGGCCGCCCGGTTCCTGCTCGCCCCGCCGATGCCCGGCTGGGTTCGGGTGCTGACCCCCGCTCGGCCGGCGTGGGGCGGCCTGGCCACGCTGGCTTTTGGCCTGCTGCCGAGCTGGGCGCGCAGGATGTATCGGCTGCCGGGCCTTCCCACCACTGACGCAGCTGCGACGGCAGGCGTACGAGCCTTACGGTCGAGCCTGCAGCGCCTGCCGGTCCAGTGGCGAGAGGGACCGGCTGTCAAGGCCGCCCGGGAGCGCCTGGCTGGCTGAGCCGCCGAGCCTCTCATCAGCTTGGTTGAATTGGCCGGTGACCCCTGGGGTGCACCGCGATGGGTGAACTGCACCGGCGATTCGCACCTGCTCTTGCCGGACTGGCTGACACCGACGGCCTCACCCGCACGCTCGATGTGTCGAACGATCGTGGCGACTGGTGGCCCGCGGGTGTGCGCTGGAAGCGCATCTTCGGGCGCTTCGAGCCGGAGCGTTCGCCGTACGCGACCCTGGCGTTCGAAACTGTCGTCGAGCCCGCGGTCATCGTGCTCGTCCGGGCACACGCTCAGCGTCCGGAGCAGGCTCCTTCAGGAGCTTGGATCGAGCACCTGCCCGAGGTCGGTCATCTGCACGTGCGGGCGTTCCCGGATGACCCGCGATTGTCGACTCTAGCCGCGGTGGTGTCTGGGTCCCGCCAAGTACGCGTCGTTCGGTACCGGCCGGAGAAGCGCTGCACGTTGCGAATCGGTGAGGGCCGAACCAGCAGATGGACGAAGGTGTTCGCCGGCTCGGAGGGCGATCAAGTCCATCGGAGGCAGGTCGCTGTCTGGGCGGCTTCTCAGCGTGGTGAGCTGGACGTGGCTGTTGCCGAACCGATCGGGTTCGACGCAGCGACGCGGGCGGTGTGGATCGGTCACGTGCCCGGGGAGGTACTCACCAGCCGGCTGTTCGGGAACGAGGGCCCCGAACTCGCGCATCGGCTGGGTGTCGCAGCGGGCTCGGTGACCCGGATGACGACGGCACCGGAAGTGCGCATGGACGGACCCGCGCAGCTGGAGC
>JALZDV010000308.1 GCA_030862345.1 Actinomycetota bacterium
GCCGGATCCCTCACCCGAGCCAACGACCCCTCGGCGGCGTGGTTACGGCACCTGGCGAGATAGTCGGAGAATTCTTTTCAGGTGACCGCGACGACGGGCAGCCGGAGCGCCCCCGGAGCCGCCTCGGGCACGACGGGTCGTCTCGGGGGCACGGGCGCCAGCGGCTCGTACGGCTGCCCGAGCGCCGGGCGCGGGTCGGCCTCGCCCTTGTTGGGCCAGTACGCCATCGCCCGCTCCGCCTGGGCGGTGATCGTCAGCGACGGGTTCACGCCGAGGTTCGCCGAGATCGCCGAACCGTCCACGATGGAGATGTCCGGGTGGCCGTAGACTCGGTGGTAGGGATCGATGACCCCGGTGTCAGCCGAGTCCCCGATGGCCGCGCCTCCGATGAAGTGTGCGGTCATCGGAATGTTCACGACGTCGTTCCAGGCTCCGCCAGCCACGCCGCCGATGCGCTCGGCGACCCGCCGGGCTACCTCGTGCCCGACGGGGATCCAGCTCGGATTGGGTGCACCATGTCCCTGCCGTGAGGACATCCGCCTACCGAACAACCCGCGCCCGGTGAACGTGGTGATCGAGTTGTCCAGGGTCTGCATGACCAGCAGGATGATGGTCTTCTCTGCCCAGCGTTTCGGGTTGTGTATCGCAAAGGCCTTGCCGCGCAACCGGATCAATTCGCGCAGCCAGGCAAGCACCCGTGGGCCCGGCCGGTCGCCGTCGGCCAGGGCGGTCTGCAACAGGCCCATCGCGTTGCTGCCCTTGCCGTAGCGCACGGGTTCGATGTGGGTGGTCGGATCCGGGTGGATCGAGGACGTGATCGCCACGCCGCGGGAGTAGTCGATTCCTGGCGCCCAGGTCCGGGCCCCGATGATCGCCTCGGAGTTGGTCCGGGTCAGCACGCCGAGTCGTGACGAGAGGTGCGGCAGGGCGCCTGAGTCCTTCATCCGGTGCAGCAGCCTTGCGGTTCCCAGTGCTCCCGCGGCGAGCACGACCTGTTCCGCGGTGAACGTCCGGCGGCCCTGCTTGACCCAGCGGCCGGTCCGTCCCGTCTGGACTTCGAACCCGCCGCCACGCTTGCCGGCGACTCGAGTGACGGTGGTCAAGGGGTGCACCTGTGCGCCGTCGGCTTCGGCGAGATGCAGATAGTTCTTGGTCAGGGTGTTCTTCGCGTTGTGCCGACAGCCGGTCATGCAGGCTCCACAGTTCAGGCAGCCGGACCGGCGAGGGCCGGCTCCCCCGAAGTACGGATCCGCAACTTCGACTCCGGGACTGCCGAAGAACACTCCGACCGGAGTCGGTTGATAGGTATGGCCGACCCCGAGGTCCTCCGCGACTCCGCGCAGCACCTCATCGGCGGCGGTCGTGACCGGGTTGGTCGTCACGCCGAGCATCCGTTTGGCCTGGTCATAGTGCGGGCCCAACTCGGCGCGCCAGTCGGTGATGTGTGACCACTGGGGATCCGCGAAGAAGGCGCTCGGCGGCTCGTACAACGTGTTTGCGTAGTTCAGCGAGCCTCCGCCGACACCCGCGCCGGACAGGATCAGCGCGTTGCGCAGCAGCGAGATCCGCTGGATGCCGTAACAGCCCAGTTTGGGAGCCCAGAGAAAGTTGCGGATGTCCCACGACGTCGCCGGGTAGCTTGAATCCTCGAACCGGCGACCAGCCTCCAGAACGCCGACGCGATAGCCCTTCTCGGTCAGCCGCAATGCTGCAACCGACCCTCCGAACCCACTGCCGACGATCAGGATGTCGTAGTCCACGGCCGGCATTGGCGCGAGGCTACTCGCGGGAGTGTCTGGCCCCGGATCGCCTGGCTAGCATGGTTGCGTCCGGGCGGCGGGAGATGCGCACGGGGAGCTTACGATGTAAACTCAGCGGAACCGCGAGAAAGGAACCAGTCAACCGGATAGTCATCTGAGAAGTTCCCAGCCGGTGCCTGCTGTTCGCATACTGGCCGCTCCGACACTGTTGGATGGGGAGTGACATGGAAGGCAATGTGCGCGACTGGTTCCGACGCAGGAGCTATCGGACCGCTCAGTTCGACCTGCTGCATCTCCTAGATTCCAAGCTCAGAACCGGTGCGCGGATCAGCGTCGTCCTCCCAGCCCTCAACGAGGAGGGCACGGTGGGGGAGATGGTCGAGCGGATCCGAGCCTGCCTGATGCAGGACGTCCCGCTCGTCGATGAACTCGTTGTGATCGACTCTGGCTCCCAGGACCGCACGGCGGGGGTGGCCCGGGCCGCCGGGGCAACGGTGATCGCGGCAGAAGAGTTGCTGCTCTCATACGGGCGCCGCCCCGGCAAGGGCGACGCGCTATGGAAGTCCCTGTTCGCAACCAGCGGTGACATCGTCGCCTTCCTCGATGCCGATTTGATCGACTTCGATCCGTCATTCGTTCTCGGGCTCGTTGGCCCGCTGCTGTCCGACCCCGCCGTCGGCTACGTCAAGGGTCACTACGACCGGCCGCTGCAGACCGTCGAAGGGATCGCACCGGAAGGCGGTGGCCGGGTGACGGAACTGCTCGCCCGCCCACTGCTCAACGCGATCTGGCCGGAGTTGGCCGGGTTCGTGCAGCCCCTGTCCGGCGAATACGCGGGGCGACGCGCTCTGCTCGAGGCCGTCCCGTTCGCCTCGGGGTACGGCGTCGAGATCGCCCTGTTGATCGACCTGCTCGAACTCGCCGGTCTCGACATCCTTGCCCAGACCGACCTGGGGGTACGCCGACACAGCCATCAGGCCGACCCCGCCTTGGGCCGAATGGCAGGTCAGATCCTGCAGACCGCGCTGCACCGGATCCCCGGCGCCACGCCACGTTCGGCGATGCTCACCCAGTTCGTCCGGGTGGAGGGCGGGCACGAGTACGTCGACTGGGACGTAGCCACCTCCGACCGCCCGCCGATGCGGACACTTCCCGAGTACGCGCGTCGCCGGTATGACTTGCTGCCCGGCGCCAGCCTCGACTGATAGCCGTCCTCTGATGCCGTTGAACATTCTGATGAATGCCGGTCCTTGGCTTGCCGTGCCGCCCAACGGCTACGGCGGCATCGAGAATGTCGTGGCCACCCTGGTGCCCGAACTCCGGTCCCGTGGCCACCGCGTCGTGCTCGCCTCGGTCGGCGAATCCACCTTGGCCGTCGACGAGCTGGTCTACGCCTACGACACCGGCCAGTTCCCCCGGCTCGCCGCGCCGTACAACGTCTCCTGCGGCATCGCACCGGCGCATCTGCAAGCGGTGCTTCGAGCCGTGCGCGCGGCCGAAGATGCCGGTCGGCCTTTCGACCTCATCCACGACCACATGGAGATCGCCGGACCGGCCATGCTGGGAAGCCTGACCGATGGTCCGCCGGTGCTGCAGACCCTGCACTGGGACCTGCACAAGCATCCGGACTTCTATCGCAACTTCGACGGTCGCGGGCGGTTCTTCTTCGCCGGGGTCTCCCAGGCACAGATCGAGCGCGCACCGCATAACCTGGCCAGGCAGACGATCGGGTACGTACCGCTCGCGGTCCGGCAATCCAATCGCCCGCCGGCAACGTCGGCCGAGCGCGAGGACCACCTACTGGTCCTCGGCCGGATCACCGCACTCAAGGGCTGTGATGTCGCCGTCCGGTTGTGCCGGGACCGTGGCCAACGGCTGGTCCTGGCCGGACCCGTCGGTGGCCTGCCGGACCTGCCGTCACTCGAGGCGGCGCTGGCCGACCCGACATCACCCGTACGCGGCTACCCGGACGTCCGCTACTTCCTGGAGGAGATCGCACCGCATCTGGACGGAGACCGGATCCGCTGGATCGGTAGCGTCTGTGGTCCCGCCAAGGATGATCTGATTCGGCGTGCGCGCGCGGTGCTGTTCCCGCTGCAGTGGGAGGAACCCGGCGGTACGGCGATAGTGGAGGCGCTCAGCTTGGGTACGCCGGTGGTCGGCCTGGCCCGCGGCGTGTTCGCGTCCCTGGTCGACCACGGGGTCACCGGTTGGATCGCGCAGTCCGAGTCGGAGCTGGCTGGTTACCTGGATAGTCTGGGTGAACTGGATCCCCTTGCCTGCCAAGGCATTGCAAGGCAGCGGTTCTCGCCCGACGCGATGGCTGGCGCGTACGAGAGGCTGTACTTCGATGTGCTGGCTCGGGCGGGCCGTTCAGGTTCAGGAAGTCGAGTCGATCTCGAAGACCGCCGAGAGGACATGGCGCCGGCGTTGGCTGAGTTGAGCTAGCAGCCGCGGGGCCTGGGCAAACGGGACCACGTCGGAGACGAGGTGTTCCCGGATCGCCTCGCCGTGTTGTTGCAGCAGCAGGATCGTCTCGGCGGACAGCCGGCGCCGGTCCCAGAAGGCCGCCTGGCCACGGGGGACCCGAGCGATCTGCGCACAGCGCAGCGACAGGCCGTTGTGGTGAAACTCCTCGCCGAGTCGTACGGCATCGGCTCCATCGGTGTAGAAAGCCAGATCGACCACGATGCCCTGCGGCCGGAGCGCGCGCAGCGCCAGGGACAGGCTCTCCGCCCGGCCGCGGCACTGGAAGACCACGTCGGCACCCCGGTCAGCGGGTCCGTGCCGCCACCGCTGTTTGAGCGTCCTGGCCACGTCCTGCGTCTCGTCGACCGCAAGCAGCCCCAGTCTCTGCGCCGCAGTTCGGCGAGCCGGCGTGGGATCGACGACCATGACTTCGGCGGCTCCGTGCAGCCGCGCGAACAAGCCGGTCAGCAGGCCGATCATCCCGCCTCCGGTGACCAGTACCAGCCGACCGCGTACGCCGTCTCCGAGACCACCAGTCACCGACCCCTCGGCGGCAGCATGCAGCAGTCCGTTGGCGCAGATCGGGCCGAGTTGTGCGACGTACACACCCAGTACCGGGTCCAGGTCGTCGGGCAGCGGTACGACGTGCTCGGAGATCGGGTCGCCGTGGTGGACGGTCTTGTGCCCGTACGCCATGGCGACCAACCTCCCGGCCGGAACCGCCTCCGTACGTGAGTCGGTGACCCGGGCGACCTCCATGTAACCCAGTCGACGCACGGGATAGCCGGCCGAGGGCGTGGAGCGGTCGAACAAGCCGAGCTCGCTGTCCCAGGTCGCCGACAGGAAGGGGCTGGTCCCGCGGAACCAGGTGAGTTCAGTGCCCGCCGACAGCCCGGTGTAGAGCGTCTGCGCCCGGAAGAGTCCCTCGGCCAGGCTCGGCTCCGGCTGCTCGTCGAAGCGGGCCAGCCCCGGGGCCTCCATGACGAGCGTGGCGACGGTGCCGCTCCCTGCATGGGTCACTGTGGTGAGCCGGCCGGAACAACGGTGATCGAGCGGCCGGTGGTCACCGACTCGGCGACGGCGAGCGCGAGTCGATGGGTGAGTAGCGCTTCGGCGTAGGGCGCCCGGATGTCCTTCCCGCGTCCGGTCACGGCGTCGACGAAGGCGCGGTCGACATCGACTTTGGCGTCATTGCTCGGGGAACGGGTGCGCGTCGAGCCGTCCCGGGCGACCCTCAGTTCGGTCTCGGTCAGCTCGATCGCCAGCCCATCGGCAACGATCTCCAAGCCGACCCGATGCTTGTGGCGCAACAGGCTCGAGGCGGTCAACGTCCCGAGCGCGCCGCAGGCCATCTTTAGGGTGGCCACGGTCACGTCGTCGATGTCGCTGTCCGGATGCTCCGGCCGCGGCAGGTGAGTACCGAAGGCCTGCACCTGCTCCACCTCACCGACCAGCACCCGCAGCAGGTCGAGTACGTGGGTGAGTTGCTCCACGACCTGACCGCCGGACCGATCCCGGCGTACCCACCAAGGGACCGGCGGCACCGTGTCCAGCCAGGAACCGATCACGACTCGCGGCGAATGGTCAGCGAGTATCTGGGCCGCTTCGACGACCATGTCCGAATAGCGCCAGTGGTAGCCGGTCGCCGTGAGCAGGCCGGTGTCCTGCACGGCGGCCGCAATCCGTACGGCAACGCTGAGATCCACGGACAGCGGCTTCTCCACGAAAAACGGAACTGCGTGGCTGACACAGGCCAGCTCTGCCGGGCCGTGGGCGAACGGCGGAACGCAGATATAGGTCGCATCCGGACACTCGAAGTCCAGCATCTGCGCGGGGTCGGTGTAGGACCTGGCCTGGCAAGCGTCGGCCAGTTCGCGTGCGCGAGTCGCGTCCAGGTCCGCCACCGCGACTACTGAGACGTCTGGAAACCCACGCAGAGTCTGTGCATGTCGGACGGCGACACCGCCGGCGCCGATCATGGCGATGCGCACCTGCGCGAGCTTCTGCACGGCCAAAGCCTTACACAGTAAGTTACTGCCCGCTAGTCCAGACCGGCCAGTGTGCCCTGTCGTTGCCGGTACAGGTCGAGGAGACCTACGAGGAGAACACGGGGGTACGACGAGGGCCGATCTGCGCCGCATCTAGGGTCGCGCGATGCCGTTGTTCAGTTTCGAGGGCCGCTCGCCGCAGGTCCATCCGGACGCCTGGATCGCTCCTACCGCTGACCTCATCGGCGACGTGACGGTCGAGGCCGATGCTTCGGTCTGGTACGGCGCGGTTCTGCGGGGTGATTTCGGGGTGATTCGGATCGAAGCCGGGGCCAACGTGCAGGACGGGTCGGTATTGCACGGCGAGGTCGTGATCGGCGCGGGCGCCACGGTCGGCCACCTGTGCATCGTGCACAGCGCAACGGTGGGTCAGGAGGCGCTGATCGGGAACGGCGCCGTCGTCCTGGACGGTGCCCGCGTCGGTGCCCGGGCGCTGGTGGCCGCCGGGAGCACGGTCACGCCTGGGACCGAGATTCCAGCTGAGACTTTGGCCTCCGGCACGCCGGCGCGGGTCAGCGGGCCGCTGACCGAGCGAGCACGGCACTGGGTGCAGACCAATCCGGGCGCCTATCAAGACATCGCCCGCCGGCATGCGGCCACCGCACACCATCTGCACAAGAGTTGATCATCGGAAGGTTGCGGTTCTTCGCCCGGATCGGCCCAACAGAGGCCCCAATTCCGATGATCAACTGTGCGCGTTCCGGTCAGGAGGGCTCGGTCACCTTCGATGTAGGAGTTCGGCCAAGTGCTCGCTGTGGGCGCCGGCGAGGTCGCTGAGCTGGGTTCGGCAGCTGAAGCCGTCGGCCAGGATCCGGTCGTCGGGTCCCATGTCCCGTACCGCTGGCAGGAGCTGGTGCTCGGCGATCGCGACGGAAACCTCGTAGTGCCCGCGTTCGACGCCGAAGTTTCCGGCCAGCCCGCAGCAACCACCTAGTCGCTGCACCTGTGCACCGGCCCGGCGAAGCAGTTCGGCATCGGTCGACCATCCCATGACGGCGTGGTGGTGACAGTGCGGCTGCGCGAGCACCCGGGTTCCGCGCAGATCCGGCGGTTCCCAACCCGGCGTCTGGCTCAGTACCTCGGCCAGGGTCCGGATCGATGCCGAGACATTAGCGGCCAGCACCGCGTCATCGCCGCGGAGCAACTCCTCGGCATCACTGCGCAGCACCGCCGTACAGGAAGGTTCGACCCCGACGATCAGGGCACCGGCGCGGACGTACGGCGCAAGCGTTCGGACCGTACGGCGCAGCTGTCTCCGTGCTCCGTCCAGTTGGCCGGTCGAGATCCAGGTCAGGCCGCAGCAGGTAGGGGTCTCGGGCACTGTGACCGCGTAGCCGGCCGCCTCGAGCACGGACAACGTCGCCGCACCGATCGTCGGGCTGAAGTGTTCAGTGAAGGTGTCGACGAACAGGACCACGGGGCCGTTCGGTGCAGGTCTCGACGCCGGTTCCTGCCGGCCGACCAAGGACTGGCGAAAAGTCCTGGGAGACAAGAGGGGCAGCGGCCGCCGGGGATCGACCCCGGCAGCAAAGCTGAGAGGTCGGTGTAGAGCCCGGGCGCGCAACAGCTGGTTCGCCAGTTTGGTTCCGGCCGGCCAGTGGTGGATCAGCCGGGCCCAGCGTGGCAGCCAACCGAGGGTGTAGTGGGCGCGGGGACGCAGCCGCCGGCGGTGGCGCTGGTGCATGGCTTCGGCCTTGTAGGAGGCCATGTCGGTGCCGGTCGGGCAGTCCGACGCGCAGCCCTTGCAGGCCAGGCACAGGTCCAGGGCATCGGCCAGGGCGTCCGAGGCAAACCCGTTCGGGCCGAGCTGACCGCTGACCACGTCCTGCAGGACGCGGGCGCGGCCTCGGGTCGAGTCCTTCTCCTCGCGGGTGGCCAGAAAGGACGGGCACATCACACCACCAGTGGCGCTGTTGTCCGCCAAGCACTTTCCCACGCCGGTGCAGCGGTGAACGGCCATGGAGAGGTCGCCGCGATCGTGTCGGTAAGCCAGGGCCAGGGACCGCAGTTCACTGCGGCGAAGCGGCGGAGCGTTGGCAACGCGGATCGCGGCATCGATAGGTGCCGCCGGGACGATCACGCCCGGATTGAGTACCCGATCAGGGTCGAAGAGTTCCTTGACCTGCCCGAACAGTCCCAGGGCGGCCGGGGAGTACATCAGCCCGAGCAGTTCGCTGCGGGCCCGGCCGTCACCGTGCTCGCCGGAGAGGGACCCACCGTGACCGGCGGTCAGCCGCGCCGCATCAAGCACGAAGTCCCGGTAGGAAGCTGTCCCGGCGGGCCGCTCGAACGGGAAGTCGATCCGGATGTGTACGCAGCCGTCGCCGAAGTGGCCGTACGGCAACCCGGTGACCTGATGACTCAGCATGAGTGCCTCGAACTCACGGAGGTATGCGCCCAGCCGCGCCGGCGGAACGGCGGCGTCCTCCCAGCCCGCGTGCGCGGGATTGCCCGCCGGGGTCCGCACGGACAGACCGGCGCCGTCCTCCCGGATCCGCCATACCGCCGCTGCGTCCAGCGGGTCGCGGACGACGAGCGCCTCGAGCGCCGCACTGTCATCGATCAGAGCGGGCAGCGCGTCTTGGATCTCCTCGGTCTCACCGGCCAGTTCGATCAGCAGCCAACCCGACCCGCGGGGAAGGGGTGGCACCGCCGATTTCCCTCGACGCGCGCGAACCACGTCGACGATCCGGGAATCCAGGCCCTCGCATGCCACCGGCCGATGAGGGAGCAGGGCCGGCACTGCGTCGGCAGCCTCCGGCATCGACGGATAGCCCAGTATGACCAGGCGCCGGTCCGGTGGGTCGCGGACGAGCCGCACCTCGGCCGCCAACGTCAGGGCGAGGGTGCCTTCGCTGCCCACGAGGGACTTGCTGACGTCGAAGCCGCGTTCGGGCAGCAGGTGCTCCAGCGCGTAGCCCGATATCTGCCGCCCGAACCTGCCGAACTCGGTACGTACGGTCGCCAGATGTCCGCCGATGAGATCGTGCAGGGAGTCGAGCAACGGAGCGCGGCGGGCAGAGTTCGAGTCACGTCTGGCCACGACTGCATGGCCGGTGTGGGCGAGTGTGCCCAGTTGCAGCCGCTGGCCAGCGCCGGTGAGGACGTGCAGGCCGAGAACGTTGTCGCTGGTACGGCCGTACCCCAGTGCCCGCGAACCGCAGGCGTTGTTGCCGATCATTCCGCCGATCGTGGCCCGGTTGTGCGAGGAGGGATCGGGCCCGAACCGCAAACCAGGTCGCGACACCGCCGCCTGGAGAGTCGACTGCACGACGCCCGGCTGGACCAGCGCCGATCCGCCGTCTGGGTCGATCTCCAGGATCCGGTTCAGGTGCCGGCTCACGTCCGCGACCACCCCTGGGCCGACGGCGTTGCCGGCGATCGACGTACCCGCCCCGCGCATCGTCAACGGCACCGACAATTCGCGACACACGCTCAGCGTGGCGGCTAGGTCATCGACATCTCGGGGAATGACCACGGCGGTCGGAGAAACGCGATACAGCGAGGCGTCCGACGCGTAGAGCGAGCGGCTCAGCGCGCTGTTATCGACCTCGGCGACCCCGGCCCGGCGCAATTCGGCGACGACCTCGGCGGAGTCGGCTGCGTTCGACGACACCCGCCCAGCATGGCCCAGTCAGGGCGCTTCACCGCAACCAACTGGTCAATTGCCGCATGCCGCGACGGCGGCAGTTGACCAGTTAGTCGCGAGCCAGGCCACCGAGACTTCGGTCAGCCGTCATCCACAGGCCAAGCGCTTCCCGCACATCGGGTTCATGATCAGGCGCCGCTCGTCCCAGCCGGGCGATCCTGGCGCCGTGTCCTCGAATCCTGTTTCCGGGGCGGACGGTATCCGGCAACCGCCGCTACCGCAGATGTACGGCAAGGTTCTCATCGGCGAAGTGCGTCGGGCAGGATGGGAGCGCCTGGCCCGCGGCGTACACGTCGTCGCCAGCGAACCCAGCACACCTGGCCGACAGGCTCATGCGTGGCGCTGTCTGCTCGGAGAGAACGTCACGTTCACCGGGCTGACTGCCGCTGCTCTGCGCGGATGGTGGCTGCCCGTCCTGCCTGAGGACACACCGGCTTTATAGCGATCGCTGAGCAGGATGCCCGTCCCCGCCGAGTGGGGCTGCACATGTCCAGGCACCGCTCAGGCATACCTGCGGTTCGCCTGGACGGGCTCGAAGTCGCCACCCCTGCAGAGACGATCCTGGCCTGTGCCCGCCTCGTGTCCTTGCTGGATCTGGTCGTTCTGGCAGATGCAGCGCTGCATCTGGGTCACTGCACCGAACAGGAGCTTGGGCATGCCGCGATGCAGCGCCGGCGCGGGGCGCGGGCTCTACGCAGGGCATTGCCGCTGTTGGACGGACGATCGGAGTCACCTGGAGAGACCCTGCTGCGGCTGGTGCACACATCGAGCGGGATCCGGGTTCAACCCCAGTTCCTGGTCATGGACGGTGATCAGATCATCGCGCGCGCCGATCTACGCATCACCGGCACACGACGGCTACCCGAATACGACGGCGCCTACCATCGGGACCCCGCGCAGTACGAGCGCGATCGCGGGCGTGACCGACGGTTGCAAGCGCTTGGCTGGGAGCCGTACTCGTACTCCGCACGGTCGGTGCTGGCGTCTCCGGTACAAATTCTCCGCGATGCCGACGAGGCGCTGGGACGCGCACACGTCCCGATGCGCATCAAGCGGTTCTACGACTTACTGAATCCGTCGTCGCACACACCGCTCGGTGTGGCGCAACTGCGCGCTCGGCTCGGATAGCACCTTCGACTCGGGCCACGGCACGTACGTCGCTGTCACTAACGGGTCAATTGCCGGATCTGGGAAATGCGGCAGTTGACCAGTTATGGGGGCGTGACAGTCCCTGACACTGACATTGACGGTAAACCGCCACTCCGGCTTGCATTCGGTACCTGGGTACGGGCTTACCGTGGGGACAGCGGGCACCGACCAACCCAAGCCCACCAAACCGAACGGGAGTCGTTCATGCCGCACAGAGTCCCCGATGCATGCACCCTGCCGACAGCGGAGCAGCCGTTGCGGCAGGAGGAGTTCACGTCGCTGTGTCGTACCGCGCTGCGCGGTCAAGAACGCCTGAGCGCGCGCCACCTGCGGCTGATGCTGGCCGGCGCCGACGACCTGGAAGCGACCGTCCGGGATCTGGCCGGACGGGAGAGCGAGTGTTGCTCGTTCTTCGTATTCACCGTCACCCGGACTGCGGACGCTGTGCTGCTGGATATCGAAGTGCCAGATGCGCAGGTCAACGTCTTGGACGGACTCAGCGAGCTCGCCGATTCAGCCTCAGCGATTGGCTCGCGCTAACGACTGCCCAGCGCTTCTGCCCGGCTGCGACGGCCGCCCTTGCGCCGACCGTCCGCTTCGCTGCCCAGCAGGATGTCGCGCCCCGCGCCGAGACCAACCCACAACATGGGTACGACGAGCGCGATGAGCACCCCGAGCGGCCACTCCCAGCCGCCGGTCAGATCATGAATGCCCCCGAGCAGTACCGGACCGCTCGCTGCCACCAGGTAGCCGACCAGTTGGGCGACTCCGGAAAGCCTGGCTGCGACCGCCGTGTCGGGACTGCGCAGAACCATCAGGGTCAGGGCCAGGGAGAAGCCGGCCCCCTGTGCTACTCCGTAGATGCAGACCCATACCCAGGCTCCCGCCGAGGGCGCGAGCAGAAGTCCGACCAGCGAGACCCCGTAGAACGCGGTCACTGCGACCACTGGGCGTCGCTGGGTACGCAGCCGCGTGATGAACACCGGCAGGATGACCGCGCCGGCCGCGCCGGTCAGGTTGCTGACCATCAGCATGTAGCCCGCCGTATTGGCGTCGATGCCCTCGTCGCCGAGCAGGGTCGGCAGCCAGGCGGCGTAGGAGTAGAACTGGAAGCTCTGCAGGGCCAGATACCCGGTGACGTGTCTTGCCACTGGGGAGCGCAGCAACACGAACCCGCGGATGTCCTCGGCGGCGGCCAGCTCCTTTTCGGCTTCTGTCAAATCGGGGCGGGCGGCCTGAATTCGTCTGCTCCGCAGGAGAATCGGAAGCCAGAGCGCAAACCCGAGGCCGGCTAGCACGACCCAGAACGCCAGCGCTGGTCGCCAGGCCAAGGCCAGCGCGGTCCCGACCGGCACGGTGAGTCCGGCCGCCGCTGCCGCACCGAGATTGAGCGCGGCTGTGTAGACGCCCAGGATCCCACTGGGATGCCGGGAGAACTCGCGCTTGACGAATGCCGGCATCAGCACGTTCGCGATCGCGATCCCAGCGCCGGCGATGAAGCTCCCGGCGTAGAGGGCGCTCATGGGAGTGAACACCCGCAGCAGGATTCCTACGACGAGCAGGACCAGCGAGGCCCCGACCGCCCACTCCAGGCCGATCCGTCGAGCCAGCCGGGGCGCGACCGGAGAGAAGAACCCGAAGCACAGCAGCGGCAGGGTGGTGAGCAGCCCAGCCAGCGGCGCGGACAAGCCGGTTTCCTCGCGGATGGTGCCCAACAGCGGCGACACCGCGACGACCGCCGGACGGAGGTTCAGCGCGACCGCGACGGTGGCGACGGCCGCCAGCAGTGCGACCGTCTTGGGACGCACCGCACCCACCTCTTCGACTGTCACGCCCGCTGTCGTTGTCCACAACGAACGCTAGTCCGCCCCCGCATTCCGCGGTTATGCGCATAACCGTCAAGAATCCGCCGGTGAAATGACGGTTATGCGCATAACCGTCAGGTGGTGTCCTGGTGTGGCCGTGCGCGAGGTCACGGGGGCCCGCGCAGGCGGCTGTGTTATGCAGGGTGGTGATGAGCCAACCCCCGGCCGTACCCGCGCACATTCCGGTGCCGCCGCCCGCCGAGGTAAGCCACGGCATCTGGGCACTACCGGTACCGCTGCCCGGTAACCCGCTGCGCTACGTCGTGCCCTACGCACTCGAAGTGCCGAGCGGTCTCGTGCTCATCGACGCCGGTTGGAACGCAGACGAACCGTGGAACGCACTCGTCGACGGGCTCGCCTCCATGGGTGCGACGGCGCATGACGTACGCGGGGTACTGGTGACCCATGCCCATCCCGATCACTACGGCCTGGCTCCGCGGCTGCGCGAGATCTCCGGCGCCTGGGTCGCGCTGCATCCCGCCGACCGGCACATGCTTGCCGCGGACCGGGCGGAGGCCGGACAGAGCTTCGCCGCGGGCTTGCGTTGGTTGCGACAGATGGGCGCCTCGACGGTGGAGGTCGAGTCCTGGATAGAAGTCGAGGACCTCGCGGTCGACATGATGCTCGCCGGTCTGCCTGACCGGGAGCTGATCCACGGCCAGTCGGTGGCCGATGTGCCAGGTTTCCACCTGACGGGCATCCACACGCCCGGGCACACCGACGGGCACGTCTGCTTCCTGGATCGCGAGCGCGAGGTCCTGTTCTCCGGCGACCACGTCCTGGCCAAGATCTCACCGAACGTCAACACGATGACCTCCCTGCTGAGCAATCCGCTGGGCGCCTACCTGCAAGCGCTGCGGGCAACCGGAGATCTCGGCATCGATCTGGCCCTGGCCGCGCACGTCGAGCCGATCCCCAAACTGCGCGAACGGGTGGACGAGTTGCTTCTCCACCACGAGCAGCGCCTGGCCGAGATTCTCGAGACGGTGACCGCCGAGCCGGGATTGACGACCTACGAGGTGGCCAGTCGGCAGCCGTGGAAGCGCGGATGGCAGGGGTTGGCCGGGCAGATGCGCCGGGCCGCGATCGGCGAAACGCACGCCCACCTGCTCGAACTGGCTGCCCGCGGAGCGGTCGCGCAGCGGGTAGACGGGCCTGTCATACGGTGGAGTGCGGTCGACGAAGGGACGCCCGATGGCCAACGCTGAACTCTGCGACAGGATTGCCGAACTGGTCTCCGAGCACGGCACTGCTGACCGTATGAGCTTCCTGGGTGCCAGGTTCGACGCCGGGCTCGCCTGGGTGCACTTTCCGGAAGGGTACGGCGGGCTGGGGCTCTCACGCACCGAACAGATCGCGATCGAGGAGGAGTTCGCGCGGCTCGGTGCACCGCCGAGCGCGCAGGCCGACAACGTGATCGGCTACGGAATGGCGGCGCCGACGATTCTGGAATTCGGAACCGACGAGCAGCGTGCCAGGTTGTTGCGCCCGATCTTCACCGGTGAGGACATCTGGTGTCAGCTCTTCTCCGAGCCGGGAGCCGGGTCGGACCTGGCCGCGGTCGCCACCCGGGCGGTTCGCGATGGAAACGACTGGATCGTCACCGGTCAGAAGGTCTGGACCTCGTTCGCGCACGTCGCGAAGTGGGCGATCCTGCTGGCGCGCACCAACCCCGACGTCCCCAAGCACCGCGGGCTCACGTACTTCGTCGCGGACATGACCGCACCCGGTGTCGAGGTGCGTCCGCTTCGGCAGATCACCGGCGAGGCGGAGTTCAACGAGGTCTTCCTCACCGACGTACGCATCCCCGACTCCGCCCGACTCGGTGACGAGGGCAACGGTTGGGCGGTGGCCCAGGGCACGCTGATGTACGAGCGGATGGCGATCGGCGGTGGCTCGGTCCGCGAGTCCGGAATGCTCGGTCTGCTGGCTGCGCTCTGGCGGCGGCGTCCCGAGTTGCGGCGTCCCGCCCTGCACGAGCGGCTGCTGCGGATCTGGGTCGAGGCCGAGGCCTACCGCTTGTCCAGCGAGCGCCAGCGTCAACAGCTGCTGGCCGGCCGGCCCGGTCCCGACGGCTCAGGGTCGAAGGTGACCTACGCCGCCCTGAACCAGGACAGCACTGCTCTGGAGTTGGAGCTCCTCGGGCCAGAGGGCCTGCACCACGAGGACTGGTCACTGCGCCGGCCGACTGAGTCCAACTGGCTGGCCGGCGGCGCGTCGCACCGCTACCTGCGGTCCAAGGGCAACTCCATCGAGGGCGGTACGTCGGAGATCCTGCTGAACGTGATCGCCGAGCGGGTCCTCGGCCTGCCGAGAGAACCCCGCACGGACACCGGTCTGCCGAGATGACCACGTCCCGTCAGCTGGTGATGACCCAGGACCAGGAGGCTCTGCGGGCGGCAGTAGGCAAGCTGCTGACCGACCACGCCCCATGGCCATCAGTGCTGGCGCGTACGGAATCCGGCACTCCGTACGACATCGGTCTGTGGGGACGGCTCGGCGATCTCGGCGTTGCGAGCCTGCTGATCCCGGAGGAGTTCGGTGGTTCGGGTGGCGATGCACGAGACCTGGCGGTGGTGTGCGAGCAGCTCGGGGCCTTTGTCGCGCCGGTGCCCTTCCTCGGCAGCGCCGTACTGGCCACCACCGCGCTGGGCGCCGTACGGTCCGAACCGGTCGCCGCGGCGTTGCTCAGGGAGCTGGCTGGCGGGCAAGTCACAGCCACCCTGGCGATTCCGGCGACCACCGTGCCAGGTGCGGTCCTCAGTACGACTGTGCTGGCACAGGACGGAACTCTGACCGGCGCAGTGACTCCGGTCATGGACCTGTTCGGTGCGGACCTGGTCATCGTGCTGGCCCTGGACGCGGGTGAGCCGGCGCTGTACGCCGTCGAGTCCGATGAGGTGAACTCCCCCCTCGTCCGGCCCATCACCCCGCTGGATCTGACCCGGCAGGTGGCGTCGTTGGAGCTGGCTGCCAACCCCGCGCGGCTGATCGTCCGTGGTGAGGCCGCGCTGGCGGCGGTGACAACCGCGGTCGCGACCGGTGCCGCCATGCTGGCCGCCGAGCAGGTGGGCCTGGCCCAATGGTCACTGGACACGACCGTCGCCTATCTCAAGGACCGCCATCAGTTCGGCAGACCGATCGGATCCTTCCAGGCGCTCAAGCATCGGGTGGCACACGTTTGGCGACGGATCGGACTGGCCAGAGCCGCGGCGATCGCCGCAGCCGACGCCTTGGTGACCGAGACCGACCCTGACGAGATCGCCACATTTGTGGCCGTCGCGGCGTCGTACTGCTCGGAGACGGCTGTCTACGCGACGGAGGAGATGACCCAGCTACTTGGCGGGATCGGGATGACCTGGGAGCACCCGGCACATCTCTACCTCAGCCGAGCCAAGGCCGACGAACTCATCCTCGGCGCCCCGGACCAGCATCGCGCCCGGCTCGCCGAACTGGTGGACCTTCCCCCGCAGTAACGCCTATTTGGCGTTGCCCGAGGTAGCCGTGTACCGCGCGAGCATCCCGGCCGCCTTCTTCTGCACCGTTCCCTTCACCAACGGGGTCCAACCCAGCAGCAGGCCGGGGGTGCCCAGGGCCTGACGAGACCAGGCA
This sequence comes from Actinomycetota bacterium, assembly GCA_030862345.1. Classification (GTDB taxonomy): domain Bacteria; phylum Actinomycetota; class Actinomycetes; order Mycobacteriales; family Geodermatophilaceae; genus JACCQS01. The sequence continues at coordinate 16,553 of JALZDV010000308.1, forward strand.
TAGAAGTTGAAGTCGTCGTGATGCTCGACGATCAAGCCGTCCCTGAACCTGAACATGGCGTGGATGTCGTTGACGACCGGCCTTCCGGTGTCGCTGAAGTTGTAATGAGCCTTCCAGTGCGCCGAACCATCGGTGTCGTCGGCCTCGTGCTCGAGCAGCTCGACCCGCACGTCTCCTGGACCCTCGGTGAGCATCCGCCACATGGCTCCGGCCCGCTCTCCGTGCAGATCCTTGAACACCGGGTCCGAGAAGTGGATGTCGGGCGCGTAGCAGGCGACCATCGCCTCGCCGTCACCATTGTCGAAGGCCTTGTAGAAGCGTTCGATCAGCTTGACATGAGCATCGTTCACGGGTCCTGGTGCTCCCTTGATGTTGATTGCGCCGTGCGGCGGCCTGGCTCGCCCTCAGGCTATCGGCCAGCGGACTACCAGTGGTCCCAGTGGGTGACTGATTCCTGCGGCTCCCGGGCAGCCGGCTTGAACTCGGTACCGATCGTGTGCGCGACGGGAGTCAGCCCGATCTGGGTGTAGCGCTCGTACGGTATTCCGAGAATCTCAGCCACCTCCCTCTCGTACACCAGATGCAGGGTGGTCCAGGCAGTACCGAGGCCGCGAGCGCGAGCAGCGAGCATGAAGCTCCACAGCGCCGGAGTGGCCGACCCCCAGAACGCGGCCTGTTGCTCGGTCCTCGTCAGCCGCTCCGCTCGCCCCTGCGCCACCGGGACGAGCAGGTACGGCGCCCGGTGCATCGTGTCGGCGAGGTACTGCCCCGAGCTGCGGACCTTGTCCTGGCGTTGCACGGTCGTGGAGGTGCCTCCGGCCGGGGAGGTTGCCGCGTAGGCCTCCCAGGAGGCTCGATAATGCGCGGCGACCTGCTCCCGTACGGACGGATCGCCGATCACGACGAACTGCCAGGCTTGGCGGTTGCTACCGGTGGGGGCCTGTAGCGCGATCGTCAAGCATTCCCTGATCAGCTCGGGATCGACCGGACGCTCGTAGTCCAGACGTTTGCGCACCGCGCGGGTCGTGGTGAGCAACTCGTCGGGGGTCAGCTTCAGCGCGCTCATCATTGGGCTTCTATCCGCTGCATGCCCTGATGGCTTGCGCCGGTTGCACCGCCTGGAGTGGCGAGCGGCGTCGTATCGAGCGAGTCGTACGGAGGAATCCGACCGCTGACCGAACCAGGCCGATCGAGGCTCGGCCACCCTGGCGCGCCCGCATTACTACCGGCACTTCGACGATCGTGAGACCGGCGCCGATCGCAGTGAGCAGCGCCTCGACCGTGTCGCCCAGAAAGCGGACGTCGGCATCCTCGGCGTACAACTCGATGGCTCGACGTCCAACAGCCCGATATCCCGACGTCGGGTCGGTGAAGGCCAGTCCGGTCAGCCGGTTGACCTGCACGCACAGCCGGCCGATCGCCCAGCGCCGCCCGAAGCCGACGCGGTAGCCGCCGGAGCCGCCGGAGCCGCCGGCAGCGGCAAACCGGCTGCCGACCACCACATCGGCGCCGCCCTGGCTCAGCGCCGTGAGCAGGACTGGGATGTCGCGCGGGTCATGCTGTCCGTCGGCATCCACGCGCACGGCGACGTCATACCCTCCGGCGGCAGCGACGCGGTAACCCGCGCGTATGGCGCCGCCGGTTCCTTGGTTGTCCCCGAGTCCCAGGACCTCGGCACCGGCCGCGGCCGCCAGCCGTCCGGTTGCATCGGTTGAGGCGTCGTCGATGACTAGTATCGCTGCTTCTGGGGCCGCGAGATGGACTTGGGCGATCGTCGTGACGATGCAGTCCTGCTCGTTGAAGGCGGGGATCAGCGCGAGTACTCGGCGCGGGTCTGCCCCATCGACCGTCACAAGGCAGGAGGGTAATAGACCCGTCATACTGGCCATCCGAGCGCGGGAACGGTGGCACTCCGTGCTCGGGTCTCCTCGGAGAGCACAGGGCCTCTAGCTCAATTGGCAGAGCAGCGGACTTTTAATCCGCGGGTTGCGGGTTCGATTCCCGCGGGGCCCACCGTAAAAGGCCTGGTCAGAGGCCTAATTGGCTGCGGGCAAGATCAACGACTGTCCCGTCAGTCCGCAGATAGTCCGCAGGGGCACTGTCGATAGGGTCGGCGAGTGCGGTCAACTCGCCTTCGAACAGCCCCGCGTAGACGTCAAGGGTCGTAGCCGCGGACGCGTGGCCGAGCATGTTCTGCACCTGTTTCACGTTGGCGCCGGCGGAGATCGCAATCTCGCCGCCGGGTCCCGTAGATCGTGTGGGGTCATGTCAGAAGGGCCGACGGCCTCGGTCGAAGGATTGAAGACGGTCCGGCGAAAGTTGCGCAAGCGAATGGCGCCACCCTTCGGCGCGGTGAAAGACAAGGTCGTCCGGACCCTTGCCCAGGCACCGGATGCTCAACGACTCGCCAGAGACCCTGGTATGCCGATCCTGCGCTGCTGGTGTGACTTCGGGTCGTCACCGCCGTCCACGGGAACGGTTCGAGCC
>JALZDV010000367.1 GCA_030862345.1 Actinomycetota bacterium
GAATACGCCTTCTACGGCTCGGTCTCCGTGTCGGGCGGTGCAGCAGAGTTGGCCCTGCTGTGGGAATGGTGGAAGCAGTACAGCGCAGTTGCCGCGCCGTAGGCTGGATGCGCAAGCTCAGCCGGCCCGCGCCGCGAGTTCGTGCAGCCGCGAAGCGACCTCGAGGCTGGTCCGGATCCGTTCGGCCGGAGGCGCCAGACATGCCTGGATGAGCGCCCGCTCGTCGGGGGAAAGGCCCGGGGCGAGAGTCGGCTTGGTGCTCATCAACCTGCGGATGGCCAACAACGGCTCGTTGTCGGGCAATTCACCGTAGAGACCCGCGCCGGTCAAACTGCGGTGCAGCGTGGCGCCCAGCCCCCATATCTCACTGGCGCGGGATGGCCGTTCACCTTGCAGTAACGCGGGGTCGAGAAACTCCAGCGAGACTGCGTTGGCCATCCCGGTCAGGGTCACTCCGGGCGCTAAGAAGCGCGCCAGCCCCAGATCGGAAAGCTTTGCCCCCGCGTTCCCGATCATCACGTTGGCCGGCTTGATGTCGCCGTGCGACAAACCTGCTTCGTGCAATGCATGCGCGGCCAGGGCTGCATGCTCCACCGCCGTCAGGACCTCTCGCCGGGCCAAGGGGCGAGCCGGTACCGCCAACGAGCCGCCGGGAAAGTACTCCATGGCGTACAAGAAGGATTCATGTAAGACCGCGTCGTAGACCCGGACCAGATAAGGGGAGCTGACCTGGGCGAAGGCGCGTAACTCCCGGACCCCCCGGTCGTAGGCCTGTTCACTGCACTGACCGGTGAAGACCTTAAGAGCCACGAACTCATCAGCCAGGCCCAATCGAGGCGGCGGTACGGCGAGGTAGAACCGGCCGTGGTTGCCCTCGCCCAGCACTCGAACGATCTGGTAGTCGGCGATCCGATCCGGCGTACCCGTCGTGACGTCAGCGGAGGTCATCGCATGGTCCCTCTCCAAGAGAATGCGCGGATCTGAGTCCGGTCTCAGTCGCCAGACCGCGGGGGTTCTGTAGCGATTTGGTCGCTAGGATGCGGCGAACCCGGCGGCTTGTGCGGCGCCGCACGGCAGGCAGGTGGTGGTTGTGGAACGCAGCATCAGCGAAACGACCGCTCTGGTCTTCATCGCCATCGCGGTCGTGATCGTCGTTGCGCGTCTGGTCGGCAAGCTGTTCACCAGGATCGGTCAACCGGCAGTCGTCGGGGAGATCGTGGCTGGTATCGCGCTGGGACCGACCGCCCTGGGTGCTTTGCCCGGCAACCTCGACGATGCCCTTTTTCCGCCCGACATCCGTCCCTATCTGTCGGTCGTGGCCCAGCTCGGTCTCGTGCTGTTCATGTTCATCGTCGGTCTTGAAGTCGACCTGTCGTTCATCCGCGGACGTGAGCGGGTCGCAGCATCGGTGTCGTTGGCTTCCATCGCGCTGCCGTTCGGACTGGGTGTGCTGCTGGCTTTCCAGCTCTACCCGAACCACAACACGGTCAACGGCGAGGTGGTCGAGTTCGCGGCGTTCACGCTCTTCCTGGGCGTAGCGATGTCCATCACCGCTTTCCCGGTCCTGGCTCTGATCTTGACCGAACGCAACATGCACCGGATTCCCGCCGGGGCGCTGAGCCTGGCCTGCGCCGCGGTCGACGACATTCTGGCCTGGGCCCTGCTGACCGTGGTGGTCGCGGTCACCGTCGGCGACGGGTATTCCGGCGTGCTCATCATTCTGGCGCTGAGCCTTGCCTTCGTCCTGGTCATGTTCTTGGCGGTCAGGCCGCTCGTGGCGCGCCTGGTGCCGCGCTACGAGAAGGCGGGCCGACTGACCTCGGACCTGTTTGCGCTCGTGTTGATCGGAATCCTGGCGTCGGCTTTCGTCACCGAAGAGATCGGCATCCACTTCATCTTCGGCGCGTTCCTCTTCGGCGTGATCCTTCCTCGTCAGGGGGTCAGCGCCGGTGCTCTGCGCCGGGATCTGCTCGAACGCCTCGAGCAGGTGAGCACGACATTGTTGCTGCCGGTGTTCTTCGTCATCACCGGTTTGAACGTCGATCTGGGCGCGATCGACGTGGACGGCCTCGGCGAGCTGGGGCTGATCCTGCTGGTCGCGATCTCCGGCAAGTTCCTGGGCGCATTCGCGGCCGCCCGACTGCAACGGGTGCCACGACGCCAGTCCCTGGCGCTTGGCGTGCTGATGAACACGCGTGGACTCACGGAACTTGTCATCCTCAACGTCGCCCTGCAGCTTGGAGTGCTCGACGGGAAGATGTTCACCCTGCTGGTGATCATGGCCGTCGTCACGACGATGATGACCGAACCCCTGCTTCGGCTGGTCTACCCACGACGGCTGGTCGAACGGGACATCGCCGAGGCGGAGCGCGCGGCCCTGGGGGAGTCCGAGGCTCACACCGTTCTGGTGGTGCTCGACGAGCAGCATCGCCACCAGACTTTCGTGGCCGCGGCTTGTGACCTGGTCGGTCTGGAACGTCCGGCGCGCCTGGTACTGGCGTCGATGGTGCAGCGCGGTCCGAGCCTGCAGGTGGCCAGCGGGCTGGGCGTCGAGTTGACCGCGCTGCTCTCGACCGGCGACGAACTGCGATCCCTCGCCCGTACGGCCGAAGCACGAGATCTGGATGTGACGGTGTCCTCGCGCTTCGGGGAGGACTCCTTCGGCGACCTGGCGGCCCTGGTGGAGCAGGTGTCGGCTGCGCTCGTGGTCGTGCCCGACTCCTGGGCTGGGCTGGTGGGCACCAGCGTCCTCCCCGGAGCAACCCGACCGGCGGTGGTCGTCCTGAGTACTCCTAAGCCGGAGGCGGATGACCCCGCGACCTCGGTTGCCGACGTGGGACTGCAGATCAACGGTGACGCGGCCGGGCGGGCGGCTCTGCGCGTGGCCGCTGGCGCAGCCTTGGCTCGTGGCGGAACGTTGCTCGTCGCGGCGGCACACGGCTGGCGGGCCGAGCGACGGGTTGCCTCGACCGTACAGAGCCTGACCCGGGCCGGCGTCCCCGCGCGGGCCTGGGAAGGAGACACCCCGGTGGGTCTGCGGGTGTTGCCCACCGGCACTGGTGAGGACGGGACATCCGGATCGACCGCCCACGCCCGGGTGCATCCCGGTTCCGAGGACACCGATCGGGACGTGGCCGAGACCATCGCAGCCATCGCGGCACCTGGCGCCGCGCTCAGGCCGCCCCAGAGCTGAGCACCTCCCGGATCCACCGGCGCGTGCGACGGAGCCGGCGGCCGACTGGCGAGGGTTCATGTCGTCCGATGCGGTGTCTCGAAGGACAGCGTCCGGCGGCCCATGCTGATCCGCATTCCCGGTAGCAGCCGGATCGGTTGCCCCGGCACCACCGCCCGCCATTGCGGCGCGTCCCGCAGAGCAACCAGTGTCCCGTTGGCTGATCCACGGTCGATGAGCACCACGTCCCAGCCCTGAAGTCGGATCTCGGCGTGCTGCCGCGAGATGCCGCTTTCCTGGTCGATCAGCGTCAGCGGCCGCAGTTCACCCGAGCGGACGGCGGCATCGGATTCTGGCTCCCGGCCGATCAGGTAATCGTGGTCGAGGACGAACGTGGCACCGGTGTCGAACAGGAGTAGGCCTATGGGTGGGCGTCTCCCCTGCGTGAGGATACCGGTCAGTTCGGCCATCCTGATTCCGCACTGGGCACAGAAGTGTCCCCGCGGATCGTTGAGATGCCCTCGGCTGCAAAGGAATCCGTCAACGAGCACACCGTCTTCTGCGGCCGGCGCCGAAGTACCCCGGTCCTCCGACTGCGCCCGAGCATTGTCCGGCGGAGCTGCCTGACCCGCCGCTGGAGGCCTGGTTGGTGGCGGCCCATCGACCACGGGCAGCGGAGGCCGCGGCGGGACCGCGGCGTCAGCACCGAACAGCACGGAGGCTTTTGCCTCCGGCGGCAGACTCAGCACTGGCTCGACCGATGCTTTCTCGGCCGAGGTGGGCGGGGCAGGAGGTGGAGGGAGTCGATCAAGGCGCTGGACCTGATCGCGCGGCGTAGCGGTACCAGTCGAGGCGGAGGCCAGTCGGACACCTGCTCCAGGCACCACGCCGGAGTGCAGGTCGAGCACCGGGCGTTCGCGTGGCCGGTCGATGGTTTCTGGCTTCATGATCGAGAGGACGATGGCGGAGTCTGGCCACGGCACCTGCCGGTTCAGCCACCCACCTTCCTCCTGAGCGGTCAAGCGATGACCGGCCTGCGGCAGCCAGGCCTCGGCCGTACCGGACAGGCACAAGGCGAGTCCATCATGGGTGGCGGCGAGCAACGCCAAGCCGACGTCGGGCTGGGCCGCGTGCCAGGTTGTCACCGCTTCGCTGAGGGACTGGCCTGGGTCACGAGGGGCCGCGCGGGCCGCCTCCGCCACCAGCGAGATCAGCGATTCAGCGGCGCGCCACTCTGCATCAGCGTTGGGTTGGGCCAAGACCAGGACCGCCCCTGGCGTTCGAGCCACCAACCCTGAACCGGGCAGGACCTCGACTGCCACGCGGTCGAAACTCGGAACCGTCGCCCGGCTGTAACTACGTGTCTCTGAATCGATACCGGTGCTCATGGGATCAGGGCCCCTCCGCGGAAACGCCAATGGATGAACGGCACGCGCATCGGACCGTTGACCATCACCCACACGAGTAGCCAAGTGGTGATGAAGTGGATCAGGAACGCCGGGCCAGGAACCGAGAGGTCCCAGAACCACCAGCCTGCCGCGATCAGAACCCAGATCAGGAGGCCCTCGTTGATCGCGGTGACCAAGCCGAACAGGGTCGGCCAGTCCTTCTCCCACCGGAACTGCATGAGGAAGTGATAGAGCAGCTCCCAGAGGATCCCGATTGCGATGACCATGAGCAGGATCGTGAAGGTCGCCCGGTACGAGGGCCCCAGGCCCGCGCCGGTGGGCAGGATCGGGGTGATGAGCAGCGTCCAGAGCCCACCGAAGAAGGCCAGGGCGAAGATCCGCGTCTGGATCCGTCCGGTCAGGGTGGGAAGCATGGGCGCCCTTCAGATCTGCCGGTGCCGGGCCCACAGCCACCATTGCCTGGTGGAGCGCCCGACCCCCAGCCGCCGACAGAAACCTAGCTTGGTGAGGTCGTCGACGATCTCCTGAGCGGAGATCTGCAACCCCAGGAAGGTGTCCACTCCCGGGAAGTAGCCACCCAGGGTCGCGGTGCCCGAGGCATACAGCCGGCCGGCGCCGCTGCGGGTTCCGAAGACCTCGAAGTTCCGGTCCACGTCGAGCCGCCCGATCGGGTTCCGTCCGGCCCCGGAGTGATCCATCAGGTCGGCAAGCACCCGGTGCTCTCGAATATCTGCTTCCAGGCCGGTGCAGTCGATCAGAGCGATGACCTGCGACTGAAACATTCCGCCTGATGTCTTGACTTGGACGTCGATGCCGGTTGGGGCCGGGGTCATCGGGCCCATCTCCCCGACCACCGTCTGGTACCAGCCCTCGCGGCGGCCGCGCTTGAGCTGTTCCTGCCAGTTCTTGCGGATCGGGGTGTTGGTGCCACCGATGGTCTTGTACAGGTCGGCTCGGTCCTTGCCCTCGAGCTTGCGCATTCTCGACTTCAGCTGGCCGCCCCAGACCGACTTCGGGTAGTTGAACCCCTGGTAGGCCCAGCCGTCTCCGCCGCGCCGCCGCATGAAAATGCTCGGCCCGTGGGAACCAGTTATGTAGGTGCGGAAGACGTGCAGAATCTGGGTCTTCAGCCCAAGGGCGTCCCGGTCGTCGATCAGCCGTTGCAGGACCCGGGAAGCCACGATTCCGCCCCCGCGCAGCATCACCGTTCCGCCGCCTTGGGCTTTGAGTTGGTCGTAGATGTGCTCATGCGATTCATAAGCGTTGACGACTCGGCTGAAATCTCGGTGCCGGTCGCGGTACTCCTGCAGGTCCGGCAAGAACTTCAGCCCCGGATAACCGACGGCCACGTGTACGTACAAGCTCCGGAAAGCGACTCGCCTGGTTGCCGAGGCACCCGCCGGCGGTGTCAGGATCGTGAAGTAGCCGCCCTGCGCCCGGCGGCGCACCATCCTGACCTGACCCTTGACCACCGAGAGCGGATACCGAATCCGGTGATACTCGCGCTCGATGGCCTCGAAGACCTGTCCGGCCTTGGGGGTGTAGTAGTCGGCAAAGATCGGCTCGACCATGACGTTCCAGAGCGGGGCGAAGAACCCCGCCACCGACTTGGCCGAGAAGGCCTCCCGGACCGCGTAGCTGGGAAACCCCCAGATGTTGTCCGGAGTGGAGGCGGAGTCAGATCGCAACCGCTCCTTGCGCGGGACTTGAGACACGCGGGTGAGGTACTCGTAGCTCTGCCACGGTACGTCCAGTGATGTCAGCACTTTGATCGACTCCGGCGGCACCCCGCAGATCCGCAGATAGTCCGTGGTGACGAACGAGCCGATACCACCGCCGATCGTGACGAACGGGACGTCCACGATGGGTATGCCGTGGTTGACGACCATCTCGTCGGTCCAGATGTCTGTGGCGATCAATCCTGGACTCAGGTCCCCGGGCACCCACTCCCGAGACGCCGAGGCTGGCGGTGCGGTAGTCGGACTGCTCATCGACGTGCTTTCCCTCTCTGACTGTTCAGCGGCACCTGGCCGGCCCCCCGCCAACGTCTCGCCGCGGTGGCTGGCGCCGCGGAGCCGGGTCGAATTGTGTCGTAACCGGCCGGGCGCGGGCAGGGGGTAAAGCACCCCAGAGCTACGGGCAGATGTAACTGATGTCGACCGGCTCCGCGGTCAGGCGCTGCGGGGACAGCAGTTCAAGCTCCGCCGCGCCCCGGAGTTCCTGCGACCCGGTGACGTCGAATTGCAGGCGGGCGATCACCGCCCCCTGGCCGTCGCGTACGTCCAGGATCGTGGGATCGGTTCGCTCTCCGTCCGGTTGGCGCCACCGCAGCTCCAGTGCTCCGGCAACGCCGTTCGTCTCGATCGTGGCCGTGAACAGGTAGCGGGCACTAGGGCAATGTCCGACGGCGGACTCGACCGTGACCGCCGCCCCGACGATGGACAGGCTGGCAGAGTTCCGGGCGACGATCGTTGCCGCCGCTACGCTGAGAGCCAGCACTAGCCCGAGCACTGCCAAGAGCACGGTCCTGCGCCTCCGCGATGACCGTGCTGGCACTGGCAGTGGGACTGGCACTGGGATCGGCAGCCTTGCGGCCGCTGGGGAAATCGCCTTACCGAGAAGCGTGGCACCGGTGGACGCACCGGCGTCGGTGGGCTCAGGCGGGGGCGGCCAGGCGTTCTCAGGGACGCATCGAAGCCGACTGACCAGTTCTCGCGCGGGCAATCGCAGGACCGGGTCCTTCTCCAGGCCGCCGAGTAGCGCCTCAGCGGCGGCTGGTGGAAAGGCGGTCAGGACCTCCATCGGCGAGTGTGGCATGACGAAGCCGTGCTGGCCGAGCACCGCCAGCCCTTCGCCCTCGAAGGGGCGTTGACCCACGAGCACCTCGTAGGCCATCACCGCGAACGCATAGTCGTCAGCGTGGTTGTCCGGTTCGCGGTCGGAGAGCACGGACTCGGGTGCCATGTAGGCCGGCGTACCGGTTAGCTGGCCGTCCCGGGTACGGAACACCCCGGCGTCGGCGATCCGGGAGATGCCGAAGTCACCCAGCTTGGCTCGCCCACCGGGTAGCAAGAACACGATGGCCGGCTTCACGTCCCGGAGGACGATCCCGACCGATGCGGCGGCAGCCAGCGCGTCGGCGACGTCGCCGAGGATAGAGATGGCTATCGGAGCCGGAATGACGCTTCTGGACAGCGCCTGATGCAGCGACTGGCCCGGGACGTACTCCATGACCATGACGGCGCTGGTTTCGGTGAGCCGCAGGTCAAAGACGGCCACGATCGCTGGATGCTGCAGCCGGGCAAGAGCCAGGGCTTCCCGACGGAAGCGGGCGACGGAGTCGGCGTCGCTGAGAGCGGCGGAGTGAATCTTCTTGACGGCCACCAGGCGGCCGAGCACCCGATGCCGAGCCAGGAGCACCTGACCGAATCCCCCGCTGCCGAGTTCGCGAAGAACCTCGTAATCGGGCAAAGCGGGATCGTCGGTGTCTGCGCTGTGCACTTGACACCCCCCCGTTCTCCACGTCGGCGAAGAGGCTATCCGTGCGGGATTCGCGGGGGTAGCTTCCGCGCACGGCGTCGGCATGCGCGTAGGGAGGGTCCCGCGGTGGTGTTTGCCGGGCTTGAGGTATTGGGCCAGGTCGGGCAGGGCTCGACCGGGGCGGTGTGGCGGGCCCGGCAGGTCGAGTTGGACCGGGTCGTGGCGATCAAGGAGCTGAGTCCGGCGCTGCTGGGCGCGCCCGGTTTCCTGGACCGGTTCCGCGCCGAGGCGCAAACCCTGGCCTCATTGGATGACCCGCATGTCGTACGGATCTTCGACTATGTGGAGGAACCCGGCCGGGCCTACCTGGTGCAGGAGTGGGTGGATGGGGTGCCGTTGGATGCGGTGCTGGCCCGGCATGGGCGGCTCACCCCCGAGCAGGGCCTGGGGGTGCTCCGCGGTGGGCTGCTCGGGCTGGCCCACGCACACAGCCGCGGCCTGGTGCACCGGGATGTCAGCCCGGCCAACATCCTGCTCGACCGGGCCGGGACCTCCAGGCTGGTCGACTTCGGCCTGGCCGCCCGCACCGAGGAAGGCCGCTCCCCGGGGGCGGCGGCCTCGGTCGGGACCCCGGCCTTTGCCAGCCCGGAGGCGGTGACCGGCGCGCCGATGACCACCCGCAGTGACGTGTACTCAGCCGCGGCGCTGTTGTTCTTGCTGCTCTCGGGCCGACTGCCCTATTCCGGGAACACCGCCGCCGTGCTGGCTGCCCATGCCAGCGCCCCGGTCCCGACACTGGACGGGCACGGCCCGGAGCTGGCCGACCTGCTGGCCCGGGCGATGGCCAAAAACCCCGCCGAACGACCGGCCGACGCTGCGGCGTTCCTCGTCGACCTTGAAGAGGCCGCCACCCGCCGCTACGGCCCCGCCTGGCACACCCGCGCCT
>JALZDV010000370.1 GCA_030862345.1 Actinomycetota bacterium
TGGCGCGGGTGCGTGAACGGCCGCTTGGCTTTGGCCCAACTGGCTACGTACATGGACACGAGAAGGCCGCCGAACACCTCGTGCCGGATCTGGACCTGAGTCGTGTCGAGATCGAAGCCGAACCCGACGAATGCATGACCGAACAACTGCTGAGTCAGAATGCTGGGGTCACCGGTGGCGATCGTCTGCTGGACAACCGAGAGCGGATTGATTCCGTTCTTCAGCAAAGACGCCGCGAATGCGACGATCAGTACCGACGAGGTCACCAGCGCGCTCCAACGCAGCGCATCGACCATGTTGTAGCTGGAGTCAATGGCGGCCATGAAGAAAAAGGCGCTGATCGCCGCAAAGGAGACGATGTACAGCAGCGTCTGAGACTGCTGTATCGGGATCTGCTTGTTGTACACGATCATCGCGGCTGAGATGACGAGCATGTAGAGATTGGCCAGGATAAAGAATTGTTGTCGGCGGATGCCTTCAGCGACTTTGGCCAATCCGTAATACACGATGACGCAACCGGTCAACGCGAACATCGACAACTGATGCAGGCGCAATTCACCGATCGGGCTTGATCCCAGGGCGAACCACTGCAACGGGATGCCAGCGAGTGAGGCCAAGGCGACGAATCTCAAAGCACGTCCCGTCCGGGCTGAAAGCGAGTCTTCCCTGGTTGGCGGGAGGAGTTTGCTCGCCGCCGCCATCGAAGATAGCTCATGACCAAGGGCAATCGAGGTGCGACCACGCTTCGTGGCGACTATCCCAGCCGCCCCGCTGAGATCCGTCGACTGTTGATCACCTCGGCATAAATAGCCGTCAGGCGGTCGAGGTCGCCAGCGGGTGAGTAGCGGTCCAAAAAGGATTGCCTGGCCCGGGCCCGTCGCTCCTGCCACTGCACCGGATCGGTGATGAGGCTGTTCAATGCCTGAGTCAAGGAGGTCGGCGAGCCGACGTCGAACGTGATTCCTGCCCCGTCTGCGATGACCTCAGCACAGATGTTCTCCAGGTTCGACACGATGATGGGAGTGCCCACCGACAAGCTGCGCAGGATGACCAGGGGTAGCCCCTCGTACCACTCGGAGGGGACGATCACGCATTGCGCACCCCCCATGAGATCGCCGATCTCCTCCTCGCTGCGCCACCCGAGATACTCGATCGTGGGGTCAGCCGCAGCCCGCTGCTCAACGAGGGGGCGCAATTCACCGTCGCCGGCGATCTTGAGGGTCAGCCCCGGCGCGGCGCTCGGCCAGGCATCGAGCAGCGTCCGGATCCCTTTGACGTCGATGAACCTTCCGATGAAGGCGACATAGGCAGGCTCAGCACTCGGGCGAGCTTCCCGACCGGGATCGGGCACGGAATTCGCCTTGACCACGATCTGGGAGGCGGGCACTCCGTCCCGGATGAGCAACCGCTTGGCGAAGCCGGTCAAAGTGATGAATCGATCGATCCGGTCCAGCGTCCCTAGCTGCCGATGCAGCACCAGACCGGCCGTCAGCGCGGCACTCGCGCCGAGGCTGTCGTGGTAGCAGCGGTGCCGCACTCCCGATAGTTTGAGCCGCTTCCCAACGCAGTCCTCACAGATGCCGTTGTCCCGGAAACAGGTGGCCGCGATGCACGACCACCGGTAGCTGTGCAGCGTCGTGACGGCGGGAACCGCAGCCCTGTCGGCGGCGCGGAAAACAGCCGGTGACATCAGCGGGAAGGGTGTGTGCACGTGTACGACATCCGGTCGGAAAATCCTGATCCGCCGAGTCACCTCACGGCTGGCCTCGACGTTCCAGATCGCCTTGGCACCGGCCCGCACGGCGCCCAGCCCCATCGTCTCGGTGGCCGGCAGCGTGAACTGTTCCACTGCATGTCCGTTCGCGGACAGTAGCTCGGCTTCGTGGGCGAGAACCTCCATCGCGCCGCCCTTGCTCTGGTGATGATTGTGCAGTTGCAACACGCGCACTGGGATGCCTCTCCGGTCGAACGACGTGCCGACGCTATACCGATCGACCGGAGAGGGAGCCAGCGCCGCCCGCGGTCCCTGGTCGAGAGCGGACCTCATCGACAGGCGCGCCCGCCGTTATGCTGCTCGACGTTCCCGACGCTCAGGGTGCGTCGAGCCGTCGGTCAAGGAGAAGTCACAAGTGAGAAAACTCAAGGCGCTGGTCGTCTTGGCGGTTGGACTGCTGCCGGCCTCACGTCGCAAGAACGGGTTGCTGAACCGGCTCGGTCATCAGGTACATCCCAAGGCGCATATCGCCCCGATCGTGCTGCTCAGGGTGCGAAAGCTCCGGGTCGGAGCGAACACGACGCTGGGGTACGGCAACGTGCTGCGGGGTCTGCGGTTGGCCGAGTTCGGTACGGAAACCGAGGTGGGACCGCGCAACGACTTCCGGGCCAATCGCGCGCGTGCCGAAGACGCCGCCGATCCGGACATGGTCGGAGTACTGAAGATCGGGGACGTCGTCTTCATCAGCAAGAAGCACGTCATTGACTGCTCGGGTGGCGTTGTCATCGGTGACTGGAGCGGGCTCGCTGGGCGCGACGTGTTCATCTACTCGCACTCCTACGACCCGCAGCGCGACACCAGATTGGTGGCGCCGACCCGGATCGGACGCAGCTCCATGGTGGCCTCGAAAACTATTCTCGCGATGGGCTCGACGCTGCCTGACGGCTCCATCCTCGCGATGGGTGGCCTGCTGTTGCCCGGGGCCCGCAAGCCATTCACGATATACGGCGGGGTACCGGCGAAGCCGCTCGATGTTGACGTGAAGGATTGGAAATACCTGCATCGCACGCAGATGCATTCGGCCAACCCCAAGGGCAGCGGCATGCAGTTTCCGTCCTGGACGGAGGATGCAGCCATCGAGGAGCGTTCAGCCCCGGCGTAGGCGGCTTCGAGTCGGTCGGCGCATCAGCAGGAAGGCAACAATTCCCGTCACCACAAGGATGACTGCGCCGACAATGAGGATGATCCGGACCAGGTCGGCGCGACTGTCTCCGGAGGCCTCCCCGCCCTGCACCTGCGGAACGCTCAGCACGGCGTCGGCCAACGCGACCTCGTAGACCTGCTCCTCGGTAGGCGTGGTGAACACCTGGTCGGTGCTGGCGAGCCCTACCTGCAGGCGGTGACCGGCCGGGACTGTGAGTGCAACGGCCGGCAAGGTCACCGTCACTGGCTCGGCGTCGTCGATCGTCGTCGCCAGCCCGGTGAGGCGCAGCGGCGCCACAAGTCCGAGCAACAGCGTCGGTTCTCCATCGGGGGCGATGTCGTACAACTTCCCGAACAGCACTGCCTCGCTGCTGGGGCTGGCAACCCGCAGGGTGACCACTGGTGCACCCACGATCAGCGTGTCGGATTCGAGTTCCTGGCTCTCGAACGTCGCTATCTGATCCGGGATGTCGCTTGGCTGCTCGCTGTTGCGGTCACGCCCCTCGTCCACTTCCAAGCCAGGGGGTAGCGCGGACAGCGCCGCCGGGGTTGCGCCCTCGGGGTTGCGTACCTGTTGGGGATCGCCGGTCAGTGGGATCTCCGTCCGCGGCGTAGCGCCACCGGTGAGGCCGGGGTACGCGGCGGCCTGCTGGATGACCACCTGTGGCTCCGCATTGCCAGCGGATGTCGCTTCGAACGCCGAGTAGTAGAAGTCGGCGGCGGGCTCTGCGCCCTGGTCGCGCAGGTAGTAGTCGAACCAGACGGCGATCTGTTCCAGTTGCAGCCTGGTATCCCCTCGACTCGTGCGCGCGCCATGGCCACCGCTGTACCACATCATCTTGACCGGGGTGCCGTTCGCGGCGATCCCCCGGGCCGTGGCGTCAGCCTCGGACAGTGGGAACAGCGTGTCGCCCTCCCCCTGGGTGAGCAGGGTCGGCGCGGTAATCCGGTCGAGTACCGAGGAGGGACTCGAGGCTTCGAGCAGCTCCCTCAGCTCCGGCGTGAGCCGGCCGAGCGTGGCCGCCTCGAGGAACGCCTCGCAGAACTGCGCTTCATAGTTCCCGCAGTCCCCAGCCGAGGCGTCCTGCCCCACATCGGGCACCGTTCCGCCGCCTGACTCGAAGAACATCTCGGCCCAGAGCCGCTTGAACACTCCGTCCTCACCAGGCGCCGGGTCGGCCGCAGGTGTCGCTGCCGGCGGCGCGCCGACGTCATTCGGGAACAGCGAACTGACCAGGCTGCTCCAGGTGGAGCCCGGGGCGATGGCATCCACCCGGTCGTCGTATCCGGCGGTCAGCAAGCCAAGGGCGCCGCCGTAGGACCGGCCATAGATTCCGACCCGTGGATCGCCAGCCGCATCCTGGACCACCTCAGGGCGCTGAGCGAGCAGGTCGATCATCCTGCTGGCGTCGGCGATCTCGTACTCGGGAGCATTGACCGAGATCGTGCCCGTGCTGTCGCCGAAGCCGCGAGCGGTGTAGGCCAAGGCGACATAACCGGTCTCGGCCAGCCGCTTCCCCACTCCGTCCACGGAGTTCTTACTTCCGCCGAAACCGTGCGCGACGATGATGGCCGGGGCCGGGGTTGACGACGTAGCAGCATCCGGGAGATAAAGCGTGACATCCAGGTCGACCGCATCCGCTCCGGAACCGGACGCAACCCGAAGATCCTCGGTCTTCACCGATGCTGCAGACGCCGGCGATGCCCAGACTGCATTCGCGGCTAGGAGCAGCGCGACGAGAAGCGCTCCCAGCAGTTTCGCTGCACCCGACCGGGTGGAATCGGAAGTCGCGGCGACGCATGTGCGCACGGAGCATGTCTCCTGTCGATCAGCGGTGCTGGGATGGCTGCGCGAAGCTGGGGCTTCCACGACCGAGGATATGCTGCAGCCAACCAGCATCCGCTGCCCGCGTCGTGCCACGGGGATCCTTTGGGAGTCGTGGCTCTCCCTGACCCGCCTGGGGAAAACTGCGGTCGGCTCCGAGATCTAGTGAGGCACAACCGAGATGACAGAGGCTGCCGCACCGAGCGTGGGCGGGATGAAGAGGACCGGCAAGAACGCTTTCTGGATGGTTCTCGAGCGGATGATTCACCTGGGCGTCGCCTTCGTGGTCAGCTTCATCGTCGCCGCTCAGCTGGGGTCCGAGGACTATGGGCGCATAGCAGTGGGCATGGCGCTGCTGTCCCTGCTCCTCCCGATCTCGAACATCATCGGGCAGTGCATGCTGCGCGACATGGCCGCCGAGCCGGAGTCGGCCATGCGCCTGTACACCGCGGGTGTCGTCGTGGCCGGGCTGGTCACATCCGTGATCGTGCTGCTGGTCGGCATCGGCGTGATCTTCACGGTGGGGATCGGCAGCGAGACCGGCATCGTGACGATCGTCATCGTCGGATCATCCCTGCTGCGGCCGCTGAACACCGTTGACGTGTTCTTCCTCAAACGGCTGGAGAGCCGGCGCACCGTCAAGATCCGCATCATTGTCGGGCTGGTGCTGGGCGCGGCCCGGGTCGGTCTGCTGTTGATCGGCTACGGCGTAACGGTGATCGCATGGACCTATGTCGTCGAGGCGATGCTTGCCTCGATAGGTATGTGGATCGCCTTCCGGCGGGTGAACAAGGAGTTCAGGTGGGAGTTCAACACCCAGCGGGTGCGCACCCTGCTGCTGGAGTTCACCCCGCTGTTCATCGCCTCCTCCAGCGCCTTGGTGTTCATGAAGCTGGACCAAGTCATGTTGGCGGCGCTGTCCAGTCTGTCCGAGACCGGGGTGTTCGGTCTGGGCGCCAGCCTGGCTGAGACTCCCCGATTTCCCCTCGTGGCACTGTTGGGCTCATTGGCACCCAGGATGCTCGCGCTGAAGAACCGAAATCCCGAGCTCTACTGGGCCAAGCTCGCCGACGTCAGCCGGCTGATCACGCTGCTCGGTTACGGCCTGACCCTGGGATTGATCTTCGTCGTGGCGCCGCTGGCTCCGCTGTTGCTGCCACCGGACTACGACGGCATCTCGACCGTGATCATCATCCTCGCGCTGACCACCCCGTTCGTCTGCCTCGGCGGCATCCTGCTCTACGTCACGAACTGGGAGAAGCTCTATCGAGAGGCGCTGACCAGAAACCTCGTGGCCGCCGCGATGAGCGTTGGCCTGAACTTCCTGCTGCTGCCCCGCTACGGGGCTGTCGGAGCAGCCATCTCGACTCTGATCGTGACCATCTACGTCTATGTCATCGGAGCGGCGCTCGCCCGGAGGACCCGTCCGGTGTTCTGGCTGACGTTGCCGACGCTGGAACCGATCACTTCCGCCCGCACGCTGTTGGCCCATCGCAGGGAGTCCAAACGCGAGCGCGAGGAACTACGGAAACTAGCCGCTGAGCTCTCCGGCGAGCCGGACGATCCGGTCTGACCGGACGGGGTGGGTCAGGCGGGAGGCTCGCAGAGCGCTCGAATGGCGTCCGTGGCCGCTGTCGCCGCGTCTCCGTCGAGGTCGGGTTCGTCATCGCCGGCTATGACCGAGTTGTTGAGGGCGACGAGCACCGAGTTGAGCGTGTCGATGAGGGTCTTGAGTTCCGGTGGCGCGACGTTGCTCACCGTCTGCAGGTCACGGGTCAACGTAGTGATGGTTTCCGAGCTGAGCGCGTCGGGATCCTCGACCGAGGTGTCGCGCACCGCATCGGCTTGCTCCACGAGGGGCGCGACAGCCCCGCAAGCGGGACCGAGAGTCAGCTGGACCGCGGGTGCGGCCGGATCCGGGGCGGGAGCTCCCGGGA
>JALZDV010000372.1 GCA_030862345.1 Actinomycetota bacterium
GAATGCGGCCACTGAAGTGGCGGTTGTGTAGCGAACCGGCCGAATGGGGGCCGAACAGCGCTCAGTCGGCGCTTCTGGTTCGGCGCGCGCGAACCAACTCGACGGCGACCGGAAGCAGCGAGACGGCGATGATCCCGAAGATGATGTATTCGACGTTGTCCCGGACGAACTGGATCTGCCCGAGCCAGTACCCGAGCAGGATCACCCCGACACCCCACAGCAAGCCGCCGATGATCGAGTAGATGACGTACACGCGGTAGTTCATCCGCGCTGCGCCGGCCATCACGGTGGCGAAGGTCCGCACGATCGGGACGAACCGCGCATAGACGATTGTCCGGGCGCCGTACTTCTCGAAGAAGGCATGCGAGCGCTCGACGAACTCAGCCTTGAAGAACCGTGAGTCCGGCCGCTTGAACACCGCCGGCCCGGCTCGGCGACCGATCCAGTAGCCCACGAGATTGCCGGCGATCGCCGCCAGTGGAGTCAGGGTCAACAACGCCCAGAGCGGCAGACCGGCGAAGCCGGCGGCGGAGAGCAAGCCGGCCGTGAACAGCAGCGAATCCCCGGGCAGAAAGAAGCCGATCAGCAACCCGCACTCGGCGAAGACGATGATCAGCAGACCGATCAGGCCGAAGGTGTTCACGAGATACTCGGGGTCGAGGAAGTCGGTGATCGCGGCGGGTATTCCGGTCAGGCCGGAGAGAATGCCTGCGGTGGTCACGACGGGTCAGCCTACCGACGCTCGGCGAAACCGCGCTGACCGCGGCCGCTACGGCCGGGCATGCCGCCCTGGCTCGTCCACCCAACCGGCCGTACGGTCAACACATGAGGCCAGAGCGTCAGCCGTCGAATGTGCGGCGGTGGACAGGTGAGTGAGCGACTGTTGATCATCGGCGGCAACGCGGCGGGCATGTCGTGCGCCTCGCAGGCCCGCCGGCTGCGCGAGGCCAGCGAGCTGGAGATCCAGGTCGTGGAGGCGGGGCTTTGGACCTCGTACTCCAGTTGTGGCGTCCCGTACTGGGTGGGCGGCGAGGTCGAGGACGCCGAACAACTGATCGCCCGGACGCCGGCGGCCTTCGCTGATCTCGACATCTCGATCCGCCTGGGCACCCGCGCCGAGCGGATCGACCTGTCGGCCGCGACGGTGACTGTGCGCTCGGTCGACGATTCGTCGGACGCCACGGGTCAGCCGACCACCTTGGCCTACGACCGGCTGCTCATCGCCACGGGTGCGCTGCCGCTGCGCCCGAAGGTCGAGGGACTGGATGCCGAAGGCGTTTTCGGCGTTCAGACGATTCCGGACGGGGAGGCGATCCGGCGCGCGCTGGACAAGCAACCCAAGCGGGCGGTCGTACTCGGTGGCGGTTACATCGGGCTCGAAATGGCCGAAGCCCTTGTCAACCAGGGGCTTTCGGTAACTGTCGTTCTCGCTGACCCGCTGCCGATGGCCAGCCTCGACGGGGACATGGGCGAGCGGGTCTGCGCGGCGATGACCGAGATGGGCATCGACGTCCGGCCGGGAGAACCGGTGCGTGACATCGAGGTCGAAGGAGGGCTGGCTCGGGCGGTAGTCACCGACGAGGGCTCCTACCCGGCCGATCTCGTCGTCCTCGGCCTCGGCGTACGCCCGAACTCCGACCTCGCGGCCGACGCCGGCCTGCGGATCGGCACCACGAAAGGCATCGAGGTCGACGACACGATGCGCACGTCGATGCAGGAGTATGTGTACGCGGCCGGGGACTGCATCCAGACCCGCAATCGGATCACCGGGCATCCGATGGCGATCGCCTTGGGCACCCACGCGAATCGCCAGGGTCGCGTCGCGGGAACGAACATCGGTGGACGCCCGGCGCGATTCGACGGCGTGCTGGGTACGGCGGTGACCAAGATCGGGAACTGTGAGATCGGCCGTACGGGGCTGTCCACAAAGGAAGCCGAGCAGGCCGGCTACTCCATAGAGACGACCCTTGTCGAATCGACGGTGAAGGCCGGGTACTACCCCGAAGCGGGCAAGCTGGCGGTCAAGCTGCTCACCGAGACCCACACCCAGCGGATGCTCGGCGGTCAAATCGTCGGCGGGCCCGGCTCGGCGAAACGGATCGACGTGCTCGCGACCGCCATCTGGGCGCAGCTGACCGCGGCCGAGTTCGCCTCGGTGGACATCTCCTATGCGCCGCCCTTCTCGCCGGTCTTCGACGCAGTGGCGTTGGCCGCCCGCAAGGCCGCCGGCCGCTGATCGAGCAGCTCAGGAGACTGTGACTCCGCGCCAGAACGCGACGTGGTCGGTGATGTTGCCCGCCGCTTCCTTGGGATCGGGGTAGTACCAGGCGGCATCGGGGTTCTGCTTGCCGTCCACATCGAGGCTGTAGTACGACGCGGTGCCCTTCCAGGGGCACACCGAGGTCGTATCCGACGGCACGAGGACGTCTTCGCGGACCGACGAGCGGGGGAAGTAGTGGTTGCCTTCGACGATGACGGTCGCGTCGCTCTCGGCGATCACCTGGCCGTTCCAGCTTGCCTGCACCATTCCCCCATTGTGTCCTGCTTCGCCCGCCTGCGCGACCGTCCCTGATCATGTTCGGCGTATCCGGTGCGGGGGCCGGTGCGGGATACTCCATCCATGCCGATCGCCACGCCTGAGAAGTACGCCGAGATGATCCGCCGGGCCAAGGACGGTGGTTTCGCCTATCCGGCGGTCAACGTCACCTCCTCGGAGACGCTGAACGCCGCGCTCAAGGGGTTCGCCGATGCCGGAAGTGACGGGATCGTCCAGGTGAGCACCGGAGGTGCTGAGTTCCTTTCCGGCCTCGGGGTCAAGAACATGGTCGTCGGAGCGTCGGC
>JALZDV010000403.1 GCA_030862345.1 Actinomycetota bacterium
GTTCGGGCTAGGAGACCGGGATATCGCCACCCATCTGATCCGGACCCGAATGCTGGATGCCGGTTTTCCGCTGTCGCAGGTGACGGCGGCGTTGTGCCGGCGCTGGCAGCCCGGGGCGACGCTCATGCCGATGAGCGATGACCGCGTGGAGACCCACGTGGTGTGCACCATTGCAGGTGTTCGGCGAGTCGTGCATTTTCAGGAATGGTGGATCGCCCACCGCGCGGAACCCCCAGTGCAGGAGTTCGTGTTCGTCGGATTGGACAAGGCGGTCCCTGCTCCCGGCGTCGTCGAGTCCATCGCGCAGGCAGACGCGGTGATCCTGGCACCGAGCAACCCGGTGGTGAGCATCGGTCCCATCCTCGCTCTACCCGGCGTACGGCAGGCGCTGCGTTTGGGCCCCGCTCGAGTTGTCGGCCTCTCCCCCATCGTGGACGGTGCGGTGATCCGGGGCATGGCCGATAAGTGCCTCCCTGTCTTGGACGTCCCGGTGACCGCCGATGGCGTGGGATCCCACTACGGCGCCCGCAAGTCCGACGGGATTCTCGACGGATGGCTCGTCCACGAGACCGATCGCGCCGACATCCCCGGAGTCGAGGTCCGGGCGGTCCCGCTCCTCATGCGGGGGCCCGAGGCCACCGCCGCAATGGCACAGGCCGCGCTCGATCTGGCCCGTGGCTGAGCAGATCGCAGGCAGCCTGCAGATCCTGCCGATCGACGGTCTGCCCGATCTGCGGCCCGGCGACGACCTCGCCGGCCTGATCTGCCGAGCCGCACCGTGGCTGCAGGATGGGGATGTCCTCGTGGTCACCTCCAAGGCCATCTCCAAGGTGGAGGGCCGGCTGATTGCAGCCCCTCCCGATCCCGAGGGCAGAGAGCGCACCCGCCAACGGGCAATCGAGGCCGAGACGGTGCGCGTGGTGGCCGAGCGCGGTCCCACCCGGATCGTGGTGACCCGGCACGGCTGGGTGCTGGCCGCGGCCGGGGTTGATGCCTCGAATGTCGCGGCCGGCGAGATCGCCCTGCTCCCGGTCGACGCCGATGCCTCCGCGCGGGCATTGCTGGAGGGCATTCGCGCTCAAACCGGCGTCCGGGTCGCAGTCGTCATCAGCGACACCACCGGTCGGACGTGGCGCAGGGGGCTGACCGACGTCGCCATCGGCGTGGCCGGGATGGGTGCAGTCGCGGACCTGCGCGGCCGGCCCGACACCAGCGGAGTCCCGCTCGAAATCACTGAGATCGCGGTGGCTGACGAAATCGCGGCCGCTGCAGATCTGGTCAAGGGAAAGCTGTCCGGACGCCCGGCAGCAGTCGTTCGAGGACTCCAGCCGCCGGCCGATGACGGTCGGGGAGCCGCAGTCCTGCGGCGCCCGGCCGAGGAGGACATGTTTGCTCTGGGCACCCGCGATGTCGTAGGCAGCCGGCGGGCCCCCACCGGGTTCGGCCCGGGACATGTCCCAGGCCCGATCCTGCAGAGTTCGATCGACACGGCGCTGCGCGCCTGCGGGCTAACCGAGGGGCTTGCGCTGCTGCCCGACAATCCGTGGCGCTCTACCACCGACGGGTCGGAGAGCGCGGCTACCCGACTGCTTCGCAGCGCCGATGCGGTGATCGTTCCCGGATTCGTCGGCCCGCCGGACGAGAACTCATCGATTCAGCTGGGCATGGCCATTTCGGCACTGCTCATCCAGTTGCACGCTGAGGGACTGGCCGCTGCCTGGCTGTCCGCTTCCCTGATCGCCGCTGCGCTGGCGCCCGGAACGGCCGACGGCAGGAATCCCCACGGCCTGGTCGTCGTGGGTCAGATCGAGCGGTAGCTGCGGATGGGTGCCCGCGGCCCATGCCGCGGCGGCCGAGGCCCGCCCGACTCGATCAGGCGTACGACGCGCTGTCGGTGCGGCCGGAAGGGTTCGAGCAGTTCCAACATCCGTTCGTCGCCGATCCGCTCCCCGAGCAGTGCCCAGCCGACCAGGGAGGGGATGTGATAGTCCCCCACCGAGACCGCGTCCGGATCGCCGGTCGCCCGTTGCATCGTTTCCGCAGCGGTCCAGATACCGATCCCGGGCACCACCTGTAGACGTTTTGCCGCGTCCTGCGCGGACATCTGCACGCAGGCCTCCAGCCGTTGGGCGACTGTCGCCGCCGCGCGCAGGGTGCGCCGTCGCTGTCCGTCGAGGCCGATCCGGTGCCACTGCCAGTCAGTCAGTTCCAGCAGCGCCTCCGGTGTGGGCGGGACGCGCATCCGCTCAGCGGCCGGGCCGGGTGCCACCGAACCCGCGGTGAGCAGCAGGATTCGCCAGACTTGATGGGCCTCGGCGCTGGTCACCTTCTGTTCGACTATCGCCGCGATCAGGGTGTCCCAGATTCGGTTCGTGCGTCCCAGCCGAAGCCCCGGAAACCGAGAATCCAGCCGGACGACGATCGGGTCCGTGGGACGGAAGTCCGATCGGTCATCCTGGGCACCCAGCCAACCGGGCACGCTGTCCAGCACCCACTCCGCGCCCGGCCCCCAGGCCGCATGGTGCACGCCGTGTCGCTCCACCCGTACCGCCACCGTGGCCGGCCCGGCAGGTGTTGTCGTGGTCCGCCACCAGATCCCATCCGGGGCGCGGCGGAAGGACGGGTCCCCCGGTCCATGTCGGAACGCGCCGAGGGTCCGAGCGGCATCGACCGGCCAAACCGGGCGCCAGGTCGCTTCGTGCACGGACACCTACTTCGGAGGCATCCGCAGGGCCGCGTCCATCCGTACGGTCTCCCCGTTGAGGTAGGGATGCTCGAGCAGGAACACGGCGAGCCTCGCGTACTCGGCGGGAGTTCCCAACCGCTTGGGGAACGGAACCCCGGCGGCCAGCGCGCCGCGAGTCTCCGCCGGGAGGCCGGCCAACATCGGGGTGTCGATGATGCCTGGCGCGATCGTGTTCACCCGCACTCCGACACTGGACAGATCCCGCGCCGCCGGGAGGGTCATCCCGGCCACGCCGGCCTTTGACGCGGCATAGGCGATCTGCCCGATCTGCCCTTCGAATGCCGCGATCGAAGCGGTGTTGACGATCGCGCCGCGTTCCCCCTGCTCGTCCGGAGCGTTATCGGCCATTGCCGCGGCGGCCAGGCGGAGCACGTTGAAGGTGCCGACCAGATTGATCCCGATGACGGTCCGAAAGAGCTCGAGGTCGTGCGGGGTGCCGTCCCGGCTGAGCACTCGCGAAGCCCACCCGACACCGGCGCAGCTGACTGCGACCCGCAGCTCCCGTCCTTTGCCGCATGCTTCGGCCACCGCTGCCGCGACCTGTTCGCTGTCGGTGACGTCGGTTGTGACGTACGAGGTCAGCCCGCCGAGCTCGGCGACCAGCGCAGCGGCCTTGTCCTCCTGGAGATCGAGGATGGTCACCGCGGCGCCTGTGGCGTTCAGTGCTCGGGTAGTCGCCTCACCCAGTCCCGAGGCACCGCCGGTGACAACAGCCGCTACGTCGGCCAACTGCATGTGCGCTCCTTCGGGCAGGCGAGGCTTTCCGACTGTATCCAGGCCGTGGCGCGCTCAGAGCACGGCGTCGTGCCCCTCGCGCCGGGCCTGTTCGACCAGACCCTTGACGTCCTGGGCTCGTTCTCGAGGGCAGATGAGCAGTACATCCGCTGTGTCGATGACCGCCAGGCCCCTGACTCCGAGCAGCGCGACCGTACGACCGGAGCCCGTCACCACCACACAGTCCGTGGCGTCCTGCGAGATCAGAGCCCCGCTGCCGAGCTGGGAGTGCCCGTCGGCATCACCCTCGACGAGCGTGCCAAGGGTGTGCCAGTCGCCAACGTCCGCCCAGCCGAAATCGGCCGGAACGGTCGCGACCAGGCCGCGAACCGAGGCCGGCTGCAACAAGCCGTGATCGATGCTGACCTTCTCCAGCCTCGACCAGTCGTGTGCCCGCTCGGGTTCGGGAGCTGTGAACCAGCGCGGGGCCAGGGCCATGACTCCGGCATGTAGCTCGGGCAGTTCGATCGCCAGTTGAGCCAAAAAGGCATCCACTCGCCAACAGAACACCCCCGCGTTCCACAGGTACTCCCCCGAGGCGAGGTAGCCGGCGGCCGCCTGGGCATCCGGCTTCTCTCGGAATCGCGCTACCGCCCGGGCGTCTCCGATCTGCAACGGCTCCCCCAGCTGCAGGTAGCCATAGCCGGTGACCGGAGCGGTCGGGGTGATCCCGACGGTGACCAGCAGGCCCTCGGCGGCAACCTGGACAGCGGTCTGCAGCGCTGCGTGGAAGGCCTCGACGTCACCCACGAGTTGATCGGCGTGACAGGAGATCATCACCGCCTCCGGGTCACGCTCAGCGATCAGCGCGGCAGCCAACGCGATCGCCGGACCTGATTCCCTGGGGACGGGTTCGGCCACCAGGTTCCCCGCGGGAAGCGCCGGGAGTTGCTCGAGAACCGCGGCCGAGTGCAGCGCACCGGTGACGATGAGGATGTGGTCGATCTCCACCAATGGGGAGAACCGCTCGACGGTGGCCTGCAGCAGGCTTCGATCACTTCGACCCGTCAAAGCATGCAGAAATTTCGGCGCACCGGCCCGGGACAGCGGCCACAATCGAAGCCCACTGCCACCGGCTGGGATCACGCCGTACACCGCCGCACTCACCAGGTCAGCCTAGGGAGCCCGGCGCAGGACTTCGGCCAGGGCGCTGCGCCAGGAGCGCGGTTCGGGTAACCCGGCCTCGAGCCAGCGCCGCATACCCAGGACCGAGTACGTCGGCCGGACGGCCGGCCGGGGTGGGACCTGCGCCGCGGAAACTCCGCGTACCAGTGCTGGATCGGCGCCGAGCAGGGCGGCCACCGCGACTGCGACGTCGTACCTGCTGGCCTGTCCGTTGTTGGTGCAGTGGTAGATCCCCGGGCCGGGGCGGCGCTCCACGAGCGCGAGCAGTGCCGCGACCAGATCCGCTGTCGCGGTCGGCCGGCTCACCTGATCGGTGACCGCCTCGACTTGCTGGCCCGACAGGATGCGGTCGCGAAAGAAGGTCACGAAGTTCGGTTTCCCGGAGTCGAAGACCCAGGACGTACGAACGACGTAGCTGTCCGGCCGGGCCGCCAGTACGACGGTCTCGCCATCCCGCTTCGTCCTCCCGTACACCGAGAGCGGGGCGGTCGGGGCGCTCTCGTCGTACGGCTGGCTTCCCGCCGCGGGGTCGGCGCCGAAGACATAGTCGGTGGACAGGTGGACCAGGAGGTCCCCGGGAGCGAGCGCCTCGGCCAGCCAGCCGGGTGCCTGGGCGTTGACCACGTCGGCGGTTGCCGGATCGCGTTCGGCGCTGTCGACGTCGGCGACGGCGGCTGTGTTGACGCAGACCATCGGGTCGGCTGATTCCGCTTGGATCGCCGTGAGGAAGCCCAGCACGCGTTCGCGGTCAGCCAGATCTGCGTCGGCCCTGGTCCAGTTCCGGACCCGTTGCCCGTCGAGGGCTGTGCGCAGAGCGGAGCCCACCCGCCCGCCCGCTCCGACGATGACCCATCGCGCTGTGCTCACACGCCCGCATCCTGCCCTAGCCGGGGGCTGCACCGCGCTGCGCGGGAGCTCGTGGCACCCAGGATCGGCACCTGCGCGAAGGTAGTCTCGATCGGTGACCGACGGCTACCAAGGGGAGCGCCGGCTGCCGGCGCATCTGGATCCTCGAGCGGCCAGCCGATCCTCGAACTCCGGTGTCAGCGCCGCGCGGCCGCAGCGTGCCCAACAGGCAACCGGCGGCGGGCAGGGCTCCCGCGGCGCGCGCCGTGGTGGCCTGTTCCTGGGGGCCCGGGTGGTGGCCGGCCTGCTCTCGATCCTCCTTTTGGGCGCCAGCGGCTGGGGTTGGTATCTCGCGCAGGTCGCCGAGCAGAACCTGGCCCGGCAGGACGTGATCCCGTCCGAGGGCAATGAGAACAGCGGCGGCGGTGATGCCGACGCGATGAACATCCTCATCGTCGGCAACGACAACCGCACGAACCTGACACCCGAACAACTCGCCGATCTGGGAGTCAGTCTCGAGCCCGGGATAAACACCGACACAATGATCTTGCTGCATGTCCCCTCCGACGGCAGCCGAGCCGCATTCGTTTCCTTCCCGCGGGACTCCTACGTCGAGGTTCCCGGCTACGGCACGCACAAGCTCAACTCCGCTTTCGCCCTGGGCTACAACGAGGACGCGCCGGCCGGCAGTACCGACGAGGAGCGGGCCGCGTTTGGGGCCAAGAAGTTGATCCAGACGATCAGTTCGATCAGCGGTGTCGCGATCGACCACTATGTCTCGATCGACTTGTTCGGCTTCGTTCTGCTCACCGACATCGTCGGCGGGGTTCCGGTGAATCTCTGTCAGGCACAGCAGGAGCCCAAGTCCGGAATCAATCTTCCGGCCGGGGCCCAGGAGATCAGCGGACCGCAGGCGCTGGCCTTTGTTCGGCAACGGGACGGGCTGCCCCGTGGCGACCTGGACCGGATCGTGCGCCAACAGGTCTTCATCGGCGGCATGGTGAGTAAGCTGCTGTCGCAGGAGGTCTTCTTCGACCTGGGCCTGCAACGAAGGCTCGTCGAGGCAGCCTCCCAGGCCCTGACCGTGGACTCCGACCTGGACCTGTTCGGCTTGGCCGAGCAGATGCAAGCATTGACCGCCGGAACGGTCAACTTCCAGACGATGCCCAACCTCGGGGTCGGCACCGAGGACGGGCTGTCCATCGTCGTCCCCGCGGACCAGTCGGTGATCTATGACTTCTTCGCAAATCTGACCGCTGAGGACACAGCTGACCAGCCGCCGGAAACCGAGATCCTGGACCCCGGCGAGGTCCGCGTCGCGGTCTTCAACGGCTCCGGAACCGGCGGACTGGCGGCGCGCACTCAGACCGAACTGGAAGCCGCGGGCTTCGTGGTGAGCTCTACCGGCAACGCTGATTCCACCAACTACGAGACGACCGAGATCCGCTACGCCACGGGTCAGGAGAGCCAGGCGGCGACCCTGGCAGCAGCCATCCCCGGCGCTGTGGTGCGGGCCGATCCCAACCTGGACGGAACGGACGTCCAGCTCGTCCTCGGTTCTGACTTCAATGCGGTCGGTGAGGCGCTCGATGCCGCGGAGGCAGCCGAGCCGGCCGACCAGGAGACCCCGCGCACGGCCGCCGACACAGGGTGCGTCAACTGATCATCTCCGAACTCTTCGCCCGTGCCCTGGCGCGTGACCCCGCGGGTCCACTGCTCACCTACTACGACGATGCCGGCGACGAGCGGACCGAGTTGTCTGCCACGACGTTGGGGAACTGGGTCGCCAAGACCGCCAATCTGCTCACCGATGGTTTGCGGCTGGACACCGGGGCACGCTTGGCGGTGATCCTGCCCCCGCATTGGCAGTCGGCTGGAATCCTGTTGGGCGCCTGGGCTGCTGGGCATCTGGTGGTCGACTACCCCGACGTCGACGCGCCCGTGCAACCGGACGCGGTCTTCTGCACCGAGGCCGACCTCGAGTCCTATGCCAACCTCGACTGCGAGGTCGTCGGGTTGACTCTCGACCCCTGGGGCCGTGGGCTTGCCCCGCAGTGGCGCCGAGTCACCGACTACGCCCAGGAGATCGGCATCTACGGCGATCAGTTCCGGCCCTCGGTTCCGATCGCCGCCACCGCACCGGCCCTGACCGCCGGCAGCCTCGAGCTCACCCAGGCAGGGGTCGCCGATGCCGCCCAGGAGATGGCCGACCGACTTGGTATGACTTCAGGCGGGCGGATCCTGGTGAGCCGGGATCTCGCCATCTCGGCCGGACCGGTTAGCTGGCTGTTGGCGCCGTTGGCCGCGGGCAGCAGCATCGTTCTCGTCACAGATCCCGGGTCTCCCCGGATCGCCGCGCGTGCCCAATCAGAGCAGGTCACAGCTACGCTCGGGATCGAGCTCACCGGGGTACCCGTACTCGGGGGATAGCTCACCCTGGCCCGAGGTGAGGTGGAATGGACAAGGTCATCGCGAGTGCCGCTGAGGCGGTCGCCGACATCGCGTCCGGGTCGAGCCTGGCCGTCGGTGGCTTCGGCCTGTGCGGGGTTCCGATCTCGCTCATCAACGCCCTGTACGAGCAGGGCGCCACCGACCTCCAGACCTACTCCAACAACTGCGGAGTCGATGACTGGGGCCTCGGTACTCTGCTCGCAGCCCACCGTATTCGGCGAACGGTCAGCTCCTACGTCGGAGAAAACAAGGAGTTCGCGCGGCAGTTCCTGGCCGGCGAACTCGAGGTCGAACTCACTCCCCAAGGGACCCTCGCGGAACGACTTCGCGCGGGGGGCTGCGGGATTCCGGCGTTCTTCACGCCCACCGGTGTAGGGACGCAGATCGCCGATGGCGGGGTGCCGATGCGGTATCACCCGGACGGCACGGTTGCGCTGCAGAGCGAGCCGCGCGAGGTCCGGGAGTTCGACGGCCGGATGTACACGATGGAGCGGGCACTGATCGCCGACTACGGCCTGGTCCGGGCCTGGAAGGGTGACCGGCACGGCAATCTGGTCTACCGGGAGTCGGCCGGCAACTTCAACAACCTGTGCGCGATGTCCGGCCGGGTCACGATCGCCGAGGTCGAGAACCTGGTCGAACCGGGAGAGATCAAGCCGGAGACCGTGCACACCCCCGGCGTCTTCGTACAGCGGGTCGTGCTCGTCAGTGCGACCGACAAGCCGATCGAACGACGTACGGTTCGGCCCCGGACTGAAGTGCCCGCCCACACCACCCTGAGTGGAGCGGCCTGATGGCCTTGACCCGTACCGAACTCGCCGCCCGCGTCGCCGCCGACCTCGAGGACGGGCAGTATGTGAACCTCGGTATCGGGATGCCGACGCTGGTACCGAACTACATCCCGGACGGGGTCCACGTGGTGTTGCAGAGCGAGAACGGCATCCTCGGCGTGGGTCCGTACCCGTACGAGGGTGCGGAGGACCCGGACCTGATCAATGCCGGCAAGGAGACCGTCACGCTGCTGCCGGGTGCCGCCTTCTTCGATTCGGCGCTGAGCTTCGGGATGATTCGCGGCGGACACATCGACGTGGCGATACTCGGCGCGATGCAGGTCAGCCGCACCGGGGACCTATCCAATTGGATGATCCCCGGCAAGATGGTCAAGGGGATGGGCGGTGCGATGGACCTGGTCCACGGTGCCCGCCGGGTCATCGTGATGATGGAACACGTTGCCCGGGACGGGACACCGAAGATCCTCAACGAGTGCACCCTGCCCTACACCGGGCGCGGCTGCGTCGACCGGATCATCACCGACCTGGCGGTCATGGATGTCACGGACGAGGGCCTCGTGCTGCGGGAGACCGCACCCGGCGTCAGCGCGGACGACGTCGTGCACGCGACCCAGGCTGAGCTGATCGTGCACGGCACGCCACCCGAGATGGCTCTTCGGGCTGTGGCTGGCTAGGTCCGCAACCGGCAGGTCTAGGCGCTACCGGCGCAGCAGGCTGCGGGCGATCACCATTCGCTGAATCTGGTTGGTCCCCTCGTAGATCTGGGTGATCTTGGCGTCGCGCATCATCCGCTCGACCGGGAAGTCCTTCGTGTACCCGGCTCCACCGAACAGTTGCACGGCATCGGTGGTCACCTTCATCGCGACGTCGGATGCGAAGCACTTGCTGGCCGCGGCCAGGATTCCCACGTTCCCGCCACGTTCGGCGCTGGCCGCCGCGACGTAGGTGAGGTGCCGGGCCGCTTCAATCTCCATGGCCATGTCCGCGAGCATGAACTGCACACCTTGAAACTCCGCGATCGCCTTGCCGAATTGCTTGCGGTCCTGGACGTAGGACAGCGCGGCATCCAGAGCGCCCTGCGCGATGCCGACCGCCTGGGCACCGATGGTCGGCCTGGTCTGGTCGAGGGTCTTGAGGGCCGTCTTGAAACCCGTCCCCGGGTCGCCGATGATCCGGTCGAGGGGGATCGTGCAGTCGGTGAAGTGGACCTCGCAGGTCGGCGAGCCCTTGATGCCGAGCTTGCGCTCCTTGTTGCCCACCTCGAAGCCGGGATCATCGATGTGCACGACGAAAGCGGAGATGCCGTTGGGTCCCTTGTCAGGATCGGTGACCGCCATGACCGTGTACCACTGAGAGATGCCGGCGTTGGTGATCCAAGCCTTCGTCCCGTTGAGCACCCAGTGGTCGCCGTCCTCGCGTGCCCGAGTCTTCATCGCCGCGGCGTCGGAGCCGGCTTCCCGCTCGGAGAGCGCATAGGAGAACATCTCCTCCCCTGTCGCCACGCCGGCCAGGACGTGCTTCTTGAGCTGCTCGGAGCCGGAGAGCAGCACCGGCGTCGTGCCCAGCTTGTTGACGGCGGGGATCAGCGAGGAGTTGGCGCAGACCCGGGCGACTTCCTCGATCACAATGCAGGTCGCGATCGCATCCGCGCCGGCCCCGCCGTACTCCTCCGGCAGGTGCACGGCGTGGAAGCCGGCCCGCGTCAGTGCGGCGTGACCCTCGATCGGGAATCGGCTGTTCTCGTCCACGTCCGCGGCATGCGGAGCGATCTGCTCCTCGGCGATGGCGCGTACGGCCTGGCGGACCATTTCGTGCTCGTCGCTGAGCTGGTAAGCGCTTCGCGGGGTCGTCGTGGTCACCACTCGAGGCTAACTCAGCCTTCCACGCCACGCTCGGCTGCATGACGTTGCTGGAGCTTTGTGTCCTTGTCCCGCACGGTTTCTGCCAGCTCGTCCGCTGCCGCTGCGAGGGCCTCGCGAAGGTCGGGATCAGTGCCGGCGAGGATCCGCACGGCCAGCAAGCCGGCATTGTTGGCCGCGCCGATGCCGACCGTCGCCACCGGCACGCCGGCCGGCATCTGCACG
This sequence comes from Actinomycetota bacterium, assembly GCA_030862345.1. Lineage (GTDB taxonomy): Bacteria > Actinomycetota > Actinomycetes > Mycobacteriales > Geodermatophilaceae > JACCQS01. The sequence continues at coordinate 10,818 of JALZDV010000403.1, forward strand.
ATGGACAGCAGGGAGTCCAAGCCGTCGAGCCGGGCCAGGGGCACGGGTACGCCGATCACCGGCAGGGTCGTCACTGAGGCGACCATGCCCGGAAGATGCGCCGCCCCACCGGCCCCCGCGATGATCACCCGTAGGCCGCGTTCGGCGGCGCCAGCAGCGTACTCGAGCATCTGATGGGGAGTCCGGTGCGCGGAGACGACGCGCACCTCGTAGCTGACGCCGTAGGCGTTCAGCACGTCAGCCGCCGCGCTCATCACCGTCCAGTCGGAGTCGCTGCCCATGATCAGGCCGACGTCGAATTCGGTGTCCCGCTCCCCCGACGAGACGGTCATGGGTGTCCTCCCCGCCGCAGATAGGCGGCCGCGGCTGTGGCTCGGGTCCGCACCTGTTCGAGGTCAGTCCCCAGAGCCGTGACGTGACCGAGTTTGCGGCCGGGCCTGGGCGCCTTGCCGTAAAGGTGCACTTTCACGTCCGGCCATTGGGCCATGGTGTGGTGCATCCGCTCGTCGATGCCCATCCCGCCGTCCGCACCGCCGAGCAGGTTGACCATGACGACCCACGGCGCGGTCATCGTCGTGGTGCCCAGCGGATAGTCGAGTACCGCGCGCAGGTGTTGCTCGAACTGACTGGTGCGGGCTCCCTCGATCGTCCAGTGCCCACTGTTGTGCGGGCGCATCGCCAGTTCGTTGACCAATAGTCCATCCGCGGTCTCGAAAAGTTCCACCGCCAGCACACCCACGACACCGATTTCGTCGGCCAACTGCACAGCAAGCCTGGCCGCCTCCCCGGCCAACTCCTCGGACAGATCCGGTGCGGGCGCGATCACCTCGACACAGATCCCGGCTTCTTGCACGGTCTGCACGATCGGCCACACAGACACCTGCCCGTACGGCGACCGAGCCACCAGAGCGGCGAGCTCACGCAGGATCTGGACCCGCTGTTCGATGATGTAACCCGTGTTCGGTTCGAGCACGTGGGCGGCGGCGGCCGCCTCGGACAGCATCCAGACGCCTCGACCGTCATAACCGCCTCGAGCGATCTTCAGGACGACCGGCCAACCGTGCTGGGCGCCGAACGCGACCACGTCATCCACTGTGGACACGTTCGCCCAGTTGGGGCCCGGAACACCGGCCTTGCCGAGCACGGTCCGCATCACTGCCTTGTCCTGCGCGTGGACGAGCGCATCAGCACTCGGATGAACCGTATGCCCCGCGGCAGCCACGGAGCGGATGATCTCGCTGGGTACGTGCTCGTGGTCGAAGGTCAGGACATCACACGCTTCGGCGAAGGCAAGCACATCGTCGCAGGACGTGTGCTCGCCGATCACGACATCGGCCGCTACCAATGCGGCGCCGGCATGCGGTGACCGGGCCAGGACCCGGAGCGATTGCCCGAGCGCGATGGCCGCCTGATGGGTCATCCGCGCCAACTGGCCCCCGCCGACCATGCCGACAACGGGCAAGCCGGTGCGGGAATCCACATGGTCAGGCTAGTCAGCGCCGAGGCCGGGATCGTGCCAGTCTGGACGCGTGACCGTTAAGGGATCGAAAACCGGCAGCACAGACCCCGTCCGGCCGGGCGCGGAGCAGTGGGTCCCCGAGGACGCCGATCTGACCCAACTGCGTGCCGCGGCGCCTGCTTGCCGGGGTTGCGAACTCTGGGAGCCCGCGACCCAGGTGGTGTTCTCCACGGGATCCGGCCAGGCAAAAGTGGTGTTGGTCGGTGAACAGCCGGGCGACCTGGAGGACCGGGAAGGCGTGCCCTTCGTCGGCCCCGCCGGGCGGCTGCTGCACCGCGCCATGGACGAAGCCGGGCTCCCGCAGCGGAGCGCCTACCTGACTAACGCGGTCAAGCACTTCCGGTTCACCCAGCGCGGCAAGCGGCGCATCCACGAGAAGCCCGACCTCGGTCATCTGGGCGCCTGTAAGCCCTGGTTGGACGCCGAACTCGCCCAGGTCGACCCGGCACTGGTGGTTGCGATGGGGGCGACGGCGGCGCGCGCCGTTCTGGGTCCGGGGATCAAGGTCACCCAACAACGCGGCGAGATCCTGCTTCGGGAGACTCCGCGGGGAGAGCGACAGTTTCTGGTCACGGTCCATCCCTCCTCGATCCTGCGTGCCCGCGACGATCGCGAGGCCGCCTACCAGGCGCTCGTGGCCGACCTCGCGGTCGCGGCTGGAGCCATCCAAGCTTGATCGGCGGGTCCGTCCGGGGAGCATGACCTGGGAGGTAAGGGCCGAGTAGCGCCCAGCTAGTTAGGTTTGGGCCATGCGCGCCCCGACACACGACGCGGCCGTCGGGGCCCTGCTCCGCGATTGGCGGCTGCGGCGAAGGCTCAGCCAGCTGGACCTGTCCATTGAGGCGGGCATCTCAGCGCGGCACTCAGCTTCGTGGAGACCGGCCGCGCCAGGCCGAGCCCGGACATGGTCGAACGCCTGGCTGACCACCTCGATGTGCCGCATGGCTCCGCAGATCGTCAACCTCCGGCAGTGGCGGGCGCACCTGTTGCACCGGCTGGTCCGACAGGTCGGTGTGACCGGGGACCCGGCGTTGAGGTAATCGACAGTCCTACGTCTGCTCGGCATCATCGACGGTGACCACCACCTCGATCTCGAGGAGAAGCCATGTCTCGAACCTTCTTGCCCGACGCATCCGCAGCCGCGACGACTCGGAACCTCCGGCTTCGGCAGTTCCTGGCCCTTGATGCGGCGGTCACCGGCGCCAACGGTCTCGCCTACGTCTTCCTTCCGGAACCGCTGGAGGCGCTGTTCGGTGTGCGGGCCGACCTGCTCGCTCCGATCGGGCTGTTCCTGATCGCGTTCGGCGTCGGTGTGGGGGTCGCAGCGGCGATGCCTTTCCCCTCTCGCGTCGTATGCCTGACGATCATCATCGCAAATGTGACCTGGGCGGTTGCCAGCATGCTGACCCTGGTCCTCGGTTCGCTCTCGCCGACAGCGCTGGGCGGCATCTGGATCGGCACACAGGCCATGGTCGTGGGCGGCTTCGCGGTGGCTCAGCATTGGGCTTTGCGCCGCCTGCCCTCCTGACTCGGTCCCGATCTTCGCGGGCCGAGGGAGGCGTCCGCGAGCGATGTGCCACGGTGTTGGGCGTGTCCTCGCCAGTGCAGCCGACCATCTACTTCGAAGATTTCGTGCCGGGGCGGAGGTTCGACCTGGGAACCCTGCTGGTCGACGAGAGTGAGATGGTCGCCTTCGCCGAACGCTTCGACCCCCAGTGGTACCACGTGGACCGGGCGCGTGCGGAAGCCTCCCGTTGGGGTCGGCTGATCGCCAGCGGCTTCTTCACCGTCAGCGCGCTCATGCGGATGTACGTCGACAGCGTGCTGGTCCACGCCGCCGCGGACACCTCACCTGGAATGGAGAACCTTCGCTGGTTCGCGCCGGTGTTCGCCGGCGACGAGCTCGCCGCCGTGCTGACGGTCACCGACGCCCAGCCCTCGACCCGGTCATCGGAACTCGGCACCGTTTTCCTGCAGTGGCAGGTGCACCGCGGCACGCAACTCGTCCTGCAGATGGACGGGCGAGGATGGTTCCTCCGGCGCGTGCCGCTGGCTGGTAGCTAGGCCAACTGGGCGCCGCGCAGGGCCAGGTAGCGCTGCTCGGGAAGGCTCGCGGTCATGCGTGCCGCCCGGCGGTAGGACTCCCGAGCGGCGATCCGGTCCCCAGCCAACTCCAGCAGATGCCCCCGAACCGCGTCGAGACGATGCGTGTGGGTCATCCGGTCGTCAGCATCCAGCGTGCCGAGCAGGGCCAGCCCAGCGCGCGGTCCATCGACCATGGCGACCGCGACTGCCCGGTTGAGGGTGACGACCGGCCCGGGTGCGATGCGCTCGAGCACCTCGTAGAGAGCCAGGATCTGCGGCCAATCCGTCTCCTCCGCGCTGGGCGCCTCGTCGTGGACGGCGGCGATCGCGGCCTGCAACTGGTACGGGCCAACCGGCGCCGTACCCAGAGTGCGGGTGATCAGCGCGATCCCTTCCTTGATCTGGGCGGTATCCCACAGATCCCGCCGCTGCTCGGCCAGCGGTACGAGCGAGCCTTCGGCCCCGGTTCGAGCTGCCCGGCGGGCATCGGTGAGCAACAGCAGGGCAAGCAGGCCCGCCGCTTCGACCTCCTCCGGTGCCAGGCGGTGGACCAAGCGGACCAATCGGATCGCTTCTGCGGTGAGGTCAGCACGATGGATCTCCTCGCCGGCGCTGGACGCGTAGCCCTCGTTGAACATCAGGTACAGGACGTGCATAACAACGCGCAGGCGTTCCGAGCGTTCGCTGTCTGGGGGTAGTTCGAACTGCACTCCCGCGGTCCTGATGCTCTGCTTTGCCCGGCTGATCCGCTGGGCCATCGTGACTTGGGGAACCAGAAACGCGTGCGCGATTTCTGCGGTCGTGAGTCCGCCGACCGCCCGCAGGGTGAGCGCTAGCTGGGATGGCGCCGAGAGTGCGGGGTGGCAGCAAAGGAATAGCAGGGTCAGCGAGTCGTCCTGCTCCACGGTCTCCGGGGGGCTCGCGAGCTCAAGCGTCGCGGCGGCCTCTTCCCGGCGCTGCCGGGCGCTCTGGCTGCGCCAGGCGTCGATCAGCCGCCGAGAAGCCACCCTGATCAGCCAAGATCGCGGCTCGTCCGGAACGCCGCAATCGGCCCACTGCACCGCCGCGGCCAGCAATGCCTCCTGGACGGCGTCCTCGCAGGCATCGAACTGACCGTGCCGCCGTACCAGCGTGCCGAGGACCTGTGGCGTGAGCTCACGCAGCAGGTCCTCGACGCGGGGATCAGCTCTCACACGTCCGGCGGTGCGTCCATGACCTGACGCACCTCGATGGGTCCGTGAGTGAACGCCACAACATGTTCGGCAATCTCCAGAGCTCGCTGCTCACCCTCCACGTCGACGATCCAGAACCCGATGACCGACTCCTTCGATTCAGCGAAGGGACCGTCGGTGACCAGCGTGCCGCCGTCCTGGAAGGACACGGTTTTGGCCTGGCTTCCATCCGCCAGCCCCTCGGAAGCTACGAGTTCCCCGGCGTTGCGCAGGTCCAGATCCAACTGCTGCATGAAGTCGATCATCTCCACGATCCACTCCTTGGGCTGGGTCTCCAGCATGGTGGCGGCCTCGCCGAACATCATGATCATGTACTTCATCTCTTCCTCCCTCGATGTCGGTGCCCCGTTGGGCACTGTCACAGCTGAGTCGGAGCCCTCGGATGATTCTCGACATGGGCAGACAAACGTGGGCGAATCTCTGACGCTTTTCGGAGTCAGTAGTTCGAGTCAGCCCGCCAGAGGCTCGGCTGTGGGATCGGTGAGCCCGGATTGGTCCAATGTGGAGCCGTGTGAACTCGTGTGGACCTTCAGCTGCATCGGGACTCGGGTCCGCAGCTCCTCGACGTGGCTGACGATGCCCACGACCCGGCCACTCTGGCGCAGTTCGTCGAGAACGGTCATCACCGCGTCGAGAGATTCCGGGTCGAGGCTGCCGAATCCTTCGTCGACGAACAACGTGTCCAGCGTGATGCCACCCGACTCCGCGGTGACGACATCGGCCAGGCCCAAGGCCAGGGCCAGTGCCGCCATGAAGCTCTCCCCCCCGGATAACGTCTTGGTCGGGCGCTGCGTCCCGGTGTGACTGTCCAGGATGTCCACACTCAAGCCGCTTCGCCGATTTCCGCCGCGCAGGTCGTCGGAGTGCACGAATCCGAAGCGACCGCTGGACATCTGGCGCAGGCGGGCCGTCGCAGCGGAGGCAACCTGCTCGAGTCGGGCCGCGAGGACGTACGACCGCAAGCGCATCTTCCTGAGGTTGGCGCCGCCACCCGCCGCCAGCGCGGCCAGCGCTGTTGCCTGATTGCCGGCCTCGCGCAGTGGGTCACAATCGGCCAGCGCCTGGTCCAACAGCACGCGCAGCTCGCCGAGCTGGTCCCGGGTCGCGCGAGCGCGGCTGATCGCGCCGACCGCTCGGTCCCGAAGCTGGGCAGTAGAGCGATGTTCAGCGTCCAGCACGGTACGGATGTGGCGCAGTCGCCGCGAAAGGTCGGCGATGTCCTGGGTCCGCAACTGCGGCCAGAGAGCCGCGCTCTCCGGGATGCTCGTCGCCAACTCGGACAAGGCATCCTGCAGGTCCGCACTGGCAGCGAGCAGTTCGGCGCTGGCGGCTGCCTTGGCGTCTTCGTGATCCCGGACCGCGGTGCTGAGCTCGTCGCGGGTTGCCTGGTCGAGCAGCGCCGCCAACGCGGCTGACGCGCCAGGAAAGTCTGAGCGCCGCAACCCCTCTTCGAGCCGGGTCCGGCTGATGTCCGCAGCAGTCGCGGCCAGCTGGTGTGCAGACCATGCCTGTTCGAGAGCATCGGCCCCATCGGCGAGGGCGGCCAGCCTGTCTCTGCGGGCGGCCAGCGACGCGTCCGGTCCCCGGGCCTTGTCTAGGCCCAGGCGGCCGGACCGTACGCGGCTGCTTAGTTCGTTGGCGGCGGCTCGATCCGCTGTCTGGGCCTCGGTGAGCCTCGTCAGTTCCGAGGCTAGTTCCGCGCGGCCGGCGACCAGGGCGGCATGTTCGGCGATCAAGGACGGCAGTTGCTCGGCGGCGGCCCGGGCAGCGCGGTCGGCGCTGACGGCAGCCGCAAGCTCTTTGCGTAGGGCCGTCAGCCTGGCCCCGGACGTCACGGAGGAGCAGACCTCGAGGGCGCCGCGTAGCACGATCACCCGGGCAGCGGCCAGCTCCCTGGCCTCCTCCAGTCGTTCGTACCGTTCGGCTGCCACCCGCTCGTCCCCGGCCGTCACGATTGTGGACGCCGCCTGCGCAGGTGCCGGATGCTCCGGCGAACCGCAGACCGGGCAGTCCTGCCCGGCTGCGAGCTGGCCGGCGAGTTCGGCAGCGATGCCGGCGAGGCGGGTTTCGCGTAGCTGCAGCCAGTGAGCTTTTGCCGCCAACGCCGACCGTTCGTCCTGCACTTGCTCGGCTGTGGCAGCGGAGATGAGTTGGGTCAGCTGCCTGGCCCGGGTCCCTGCTTCCAGCCGCGCCTGAGCGGCGGCCAGGGCATCGGCCGCATGCGGGACTCCCGCCGCGGATACCCGTGCTGCATCACGGCGGGCCTCGAGATCAGCCAGCCCGACCGGCAGCTGGCTAGCGATCTCCGTCAGATCATCCAGCTTTGCCTGCCGACTGGCTTGTGCCTCGACCAACTCAGCGAGCCGACGCTCGTCGGCCTCCAAGGGACCCAGCTCCGCCTCGAGATCGGCTAATCGGGCAACCCCGACCCGCAGGGTCCTGCTCCAACCGCGCAGTCCGGCGGCAGCGGTTTGGCTGCTCGACACGCTGGCCAGTTCCAGCTGGCCAGATCCTCGACCGGCATCCGAGAGCAGCTCGACCGGGCAAGACTTCCCAGCGTCCAGGCCGGACAGCTCGGCGTATGTGTCAGTTACCTGCTCAGCGGTCTGCCTAACCCGCGCAATCGTCGTGGAATGCGCCTCGAGCATGTGCCGTAGCGGTTCGGCCCGGCTGGCTGCCGAGAGTCGGGTCTGTTGTTCGGCCGGCGCCTCGGCACCGTCGTGAACGAAGTCCCGCTGGCGGCAGGCCGCCATCAGCCGCTCCACCGCACGCACCGCGCGTCGGGCCTGATCACAGCAGGTTTCCGCAGTGCTGAGTGCTGCCTTGGTCGCTGCATCCTTCTGGCTTGCGAGTGCCAGCTGAGTCTGCGCCCGAGCCAGCTGGCTGGTGACATATCCGCGGACGTGCTCGGGATCCTCGGTCGCCGGTCTGGGCAGGAACCCCTCGTCAGCGATGGGTGCGCTCAGGCCTCTGGCCGCCTGCTCCACGCGGTGCAGCAAGCGGTCAATCCCGGCCTCGGCCACAGCCAGCTCGGCCCGGGCCATGCGGGCGTGCTCGGCAAGCCAGTCCTCTACGTCGGTGAAGCGCCGTGCGTCGAAAAGTGTCTCCAGCACCTTGGCGCGCTGATCGGGTTCGGCCCGAAGGAACTCGGCGAACTCCCCCTGTGGAAGCAGTACGACCTGCCAGAACTGCTCAGCGCTCAACCCGATCAGCTGCCGCAGGTAGTCACCGCCCTCGTCAAGGCGCGTGCTGACCGGGTCCCACGCTCGGTTCACCTGGCGTTGAACGTGCAGTAGGGCCTGGTCCCTGGTCGAACCACCACCGCGGGCTTTCGGGCGTACCTGTTCGGGCCGGCGGGTGATCCGTAGCCGTTCCCCGCGCAGGGTCAACTCGCAGACGACCTCGGTGCGCACCGAGTCCCGAGCGTGATCGCTGCGCAGCCGCTTCTCCTGACCGCGCGCTCCGGGGACGCGGCCGTACAGGGCGAACGCGATGGCATCCAGCAACGAGGTCTTGCCTGCCCCGGTCGGCCCGCAGAGCAGGAACAGACCATCCCGGCTGAGATCATCGAGGTCGACGTGCACGCTGGCGGCGAAGGGCCCGAAGGCAGTCGCCGTCAACGAGTGGACCCTCAAGACACAACTTCCCTGACCCGCCCGGCCGCCAGCGCGACCGCCAGCAGATCGGTCTCCGCCGCGCTGGCCGGTGTCGCCCGCACGTGGCTGATGAAATCCGTGGCGATGGCGAGATCGCTTCGCCCGACGAGGCGTTCGGCGTAGCTGCGCGCGTCCTTGTTGTTGCCAGCGACCGGCGCCCAGTCCAGATGTACGCAGTACCGAAAGCGCCCGCGGAGCCGGCGCATTGCATCGACCGGCCGGGTGGCATCCAACAACTGCGCGCTGACGTAGTCCTCGACGTGAGCATCAAGCGCGGGATCGGCGAGCAGGTCGTCGAGGGTTCCGGGAAGGGTGACCAGGGCCCGTGGTCGGTCGAGCGAGTGCGTCTCGACAGCAGCCAGGCCCTGCGCTCCGATGTCGACCACCTTGACCGACTTCACCTGGTCGGCTTCGGGAAAGGAGTAGGCCAGCGGTGAGCCGGAGTAATGGATGCCGGGAGTGATCTCCTGCGCCCGGTGCAGATGGCCCAGCGCGACGTAGTCGGGTCCGGAGAAGATCCCGGCCGGGACGACCTCGACCCCGCCGACGCTGATGTCCCGCTCACTGTCGCCCTTCGCCCCTCCGGCGACGAAGGCATGGGCCAGGACGACGGTCCTGGTCAACCCGCGGCGGTCCCGATCCACCCGGATTCGCTCCATGGCCGCATCCAGGACCTCGGCGTGGCCGCGAGCCTGCGGCACGCCCAGTTCCGGCTTCACCAGGTCGGGTTCGAGATAGGGGATCCCGTAGATCCCTACGGTGCCGTGCTCGTCCTCGATCAACACCGGCTCGTCCAGCCCTGCCACGCTCGTGCGCAAATGCACACCGTTCGCCGCCAACAGGGCCGCCGCGTACGCGAGGCG
>JALZDV010000415.1 GCA_030862345.1 Actinomycetota bacterium
TGGCGCGCTTCCCCGCCTACCTGCAGCAGCTGGACATGGAGTCCAACGGCAAGTCCGTACGACTGGACGGGTCGCCGGCCACCATGGCCACCGGTCCGATCGTCTGGGGCGAGCCTGGTACGAATGGCCAGCATGCCTTCTACCAACTACTGCATCAGGGCACCCGGGTGGTGCCCGCCGATTTCATCGGCTTCGCCAACCCGCACCATGACCACCGCGAGCATCACGACCTGCTGGTGGCCAACCTGATCGCGCAGACCGAGGCGCTGGCCTTCGGCCGGGAGCGCCCTGACGAACCGCATCGGAGCTTTTCCGGCAACCGTCCATCGACCACCATCCTGGCTGCGCAACTCACTCCGTCGGTGCTCGGGCAGCTGATCGCGCTCTACGAGCACATCGTCTTCGTCCAGGGCTGCATCTGGGGCATCGACAGCTTCGACCAGTGGGGCGTGGAACTGGGCAAGGAGTTGGCCAACCGGATCACGCCGGCACTCACCGGAGACAGCGGGAAGGCCGAGGAACACGACTCGTCCACGAGCGCACTGATCACCTGGTACCGCGGACACCGCGATTCCGGCGCGTGAGCCCGGTCTTCGTCAATCGCGGATGTAGGTCACCGGCACGAAGGTCTGGGTCTCCTTAGGCGGACGCTGGTAGTCGCGCTGCTGCCGCTCCGGGAGTTCGATGTCGGTCAGTTTCGGGTGCTCGTAGGGCAGCAGAGAGAGCAGATGGGAGATCAGGTTCAGCCGCGCGGTCTTCTTGTCGTCGGCGTCGAGCACGTACCAGGGGCATTCCTCGATGTCGCTGAACGCGAACATCGCGTCCTTGGCCTCCGCGTAGTCCACCCACCGGGACTGCGCCTCGAGGTCCATGGGGCTGAGCTTCCACCGCTTCGCCGGATTGTCGATCCGCGCCTGGAACCGTCGGCGCTGCTCCTCGTCGGAGACGCTGAGCCAGTACTTGACCAGCGCGAGGCCGTCACGCACCAGGGCCCGCTCGAGCATCGGGCAGGTACGGACGAACTCCTGATACTCGGCCTCGGTGCAAAAGCCCATAACCTTCTCCACGCCGGCCCGGTTGTACCAGGACCGGTCGAACAGCACCATCTCGCCAGCGGCGGGCAGGTGGGGGATGTAGCGCTGGAAGTACCACTGGGTCCGCTCGCGCTCGGTCGGGGCCGGCAGGGCGACGACTCGGGCGGTGCGTGGATTCAAGCCCGCGGTGATCTGCTTGATCATCCCGCCCTTGCCGGCGGTGTCCCGGCCTTCGAAGATCACGACGAGCCGAGTCCCGTGCTGCCGGATCCACTCCTGCATGGCCACGAGCTCATCCTGCAGTCTGGCCAGTTCCTTCTTGTACGCCTTTCCCGACGAGACCACGGTGACGTCCTGTGTCGTCGTCATGCTTTGCCCTCCTGCGACGGGGTATCGGTTGCCCCTTGCTGCTACCCGGATGCCCCCTGGGCAAACCGCAGGGTCAGCCGAGCAGATCCAGGAGCACGTCTGCGGCCACGCCCAGGAAGACCAGGGTCAGGTAGCTGATCGAGACGTGGAACAGGCGCATCGGGCTCAACTCCCGCTGGGCTCGCGCCCGCCGCGCCAGGACGACCGACTCCCAGATGAACCAGGCACCAGCCACTCCGGCCAGGACCGGGTAGACGGGCCACGAGCCCAGCGGCCACAACACCATCGAGACGGCTACCGTGACGACCGCGTACGCGACGATCTGTCTGGTGACCGACACCGTCTGTGCCACCACCGGCAGCATCGGCACATCGGCTCTGGCGTAATCCTCCCGGAAGCGCATCGCCAGCGCCCAGAAGTGCGGCGGCTGCCAGAAGAAGAGCACCGCGAACAGGACCAGCGCGGTCGAGGACAGCTGACCGGTGACAGCGGCCCAGCCGATCAGCACGGGCGCGGCACCGGCCACGCCACCGATGACCGTGCTGTGGTGCGTACGGCGCTTGAGCCACAAGGTATAGACGAAGACGTACCAGCCGATCGCACCCAGTGAGAGCCCAGCGGCCAGCGGAGTGGTCGCCCAGCCGAGCAGGGCCGTGGAGACACCCGTCAGGACGAGACCGAAGACCAGCGCGGCCCGTGGGGTCACGATCTGGCTCGGCAGCGGGCGGCCCTCGGTGCGATGCATCAGGCCGTCGATGTCGCGGTCGCAGAAACAGTTCAGCGCGTTCGCTGCGCCCGCGGCCAGCGCGCCGCCGACCAGGGTGGCGGGCACCAACCAACCAGCGGGAAAGCGACCGGCGGCCAGCATCATCGTCGGCAGGGTCGTGACCAACAGTAGTTCGACGATGCGCGGCTTGGTCAGGGACAGAAATGCCCGAAGGACGGTCCCGGCGGAGCGGGTCGCGATCGGCTGACGATCGGCTACGGCCGTCACCGAGCGGTCGCCCAACAACGGGCGTAGCGCGGCAGATCGCAGGACACAGGATGACCTTTCCGGGGACGTACACCGAACGGGCAACTCTAGCCCGGGAGCACCTACCTTCTCGGGCTAGGGTTCTTGCCATGAGCGAGAACACCGCCACCCCCAAGCAGACCCTGCCCGATGGTTGGGGGGAACTCGATCGACGCGCGATCGACACCGTTCGCGTCCTGGCGATGGACGCCGTTCAGAAGGCCGGCAACGGGCACCCGGGTACGGCGATGAGCATGGCGCCGGTGGCCTACCTGCTCTACCAGAAGTACCTCCGCCACGACCCGACGGATGAGGAATGGCCGGCGCGCGACCGCTTCATCCTCTCGATGGGCCACTCGAGCCTGACGCTCTACATCCAGTTGTACTACTCGGGTTACGGCCTTGAGCTTCCCGATCTTCAGGCACTGCGGACTTGGGGATCGCAGACCCCCGGACACCCCGAGCACCGGCACACCCGCGGCGTGGAGGTCACCACCGGCCCACTGGGCCAGGGCCTGGGCAACGCGGTCGGCATGGCCATGGCCGCGCGCCGCGAGCGCGGGCTCTTCGATCCGGATGCCGATCCCGGAACGAGCCCTTTTGACCACATGGTCTGGACCTTGGCCTCGGACGGGGACATGGAGGAGGGCATCACCTCGGAGGCGTCCTCACTGGCCGGACATCAGCAACTGGGCAATCTGATGGTGATCTACGACCGGAACAAGATCTCGATCGAGGACGACACGGGCATCGCACTGTCCGAGGACACGCCGAAGCGGTACGAAGCCTACGGCTGGCATGTGCAGGTAGTTCCCGACAGTGAGGACGTCGCCGCGCTGGACAGGGCATTCGCAGCCGCCGTGGCCGAGACGGCGCGACCCTCATTCATCGTCGTCGACAGCATCATCGCCTGGCCGGCTCCCAACGCACAGAACACCGGGCCCGCGCACGGCAGCGCCCTGGGTGAGGATGAGGTCCGGGCGACCAAAAAGGTGCTGGGCTTCGATCCGGACAAGACCTTCGATGTCGCCGATGAGGTGATCGCCCATACCCGCAAGGTCGTGCAGCGCGGTGCCGAGGCCAGGTCCCGGTGGCAGGAGAGCTTCGATGCCTGGGAGGCGGCCAACCCGAAATCGGCAGAACTGCACGCGCGGATGCGGAAGCATCGGCTGCCCGATGGCTGGGCAGACGCCCTACCGGTCTTCGAGGCCGACGAGGCGGGCATGGCGACCAGGAAAGCTTCCGGCCAGGTGCTGGCCGCGCTGGCCCCCGTACTGCCCGAACTCTGGGGTGGTTCGGCGGATCTGGCGGAATCGAACAACACCTCGATGAAGGGCGAGGCATCCTTCATCCCGACCGAGCACCAGACCAAGGAGTGGTCGGGCGGACCGTATGGCCGGATCCTGCACTTCGGGATCCGCGAGCACGCCATGGGCGCGATCATGAACGGCATCGCCCTGCACGGCGGCACCCGGGTGTACGGCGGGACCTTCCTGGTCTTTTCCGACTACATGCGGCCTGCGGTGCGGCTGGCCGCGATCATGCACCTGGCGGTCATCTACGTCTGGACCCACGACTCGATCGGTCTCGGCGAGGATGGACCGACCCACCAGCCGGTCGAACATCTGGCCGCGCTTCGGGCGATGCCGGGTCTGGATGTCGTACGTCCGGCGGATGCCAACGAGACCGCTGTTGCGTGGCGGACGGTGCTGGAGAACACAAACCGACCCGCAGGCCTGTGCCTTTCCCGGCAGAACCTGCCGGTCTTCGACCGGGAGACCTACAGCTCGGCCGAGGGAACCGCCCGGGGCGGCTACATCCTGGCCGACACCGATGGGACTCCTGACGTGATCCTGGTTGGGACCGGCAGCGAGGTCTTTCTGTGTCTGGCCGCTCGAGACGTGCTCGGGATGGAGCAGGTCGCCGCCCGGGTGGTGTCCATGCCGTGCCGAGAATGGTTTGACGAGCAGGATCGGGCATACCGTGACAGTGTGCTTCCGCCGTCGGTCCGGGCCCGGGTCAGCGTGGAGGCGGCCGTCGCCCAAGGCTGGCGCGAGATCGTCGGCGATGCCGGTCGATCGGTGTCCTTGGAGCACTTTGGCGCCAGCGCTGCCGCCAGCGTGCTCTTCAGGGAGATGGGCTTCACACCCGAGTCCGTCGTCGCCGCCGCTCGGGAGAGCATGAGTGCGGCGAATTCGGGAACCGGTTCATAGGCACCACATCATCGCTGCGAGGAGCCCCATGACTCAGAACCCTAGGCTGGCCGAGTTGAGTGCACACGGCGTAGCCGTGTGGCTGGATGACCTGTCCCGCGACCGGATCAACAGTGGCGGCCTCGCCGCGCTGATCGAGGAACGCAGCGTGGTGGGGATCACGACGAATCCGACCATCTTTGGCGCAGCGATCAGCGGCTCGGACATCTACAACGACCAAGTCGGGGATCTGTCCAAGCGCGGGATCGGCATCGATGAGGCGCTGCGCATGATTACCGCCTATGACGTACGGGCCGCCTGCGACGTCCTCGCCGACACCGCTCGGCGCACCGGCCGGGATGGCCGGGTCTCCTTCGAGGTCGATCCGCGGATGGCCTTCGACCGGGAGGCCACCTTCGCCGAGGCGACATCGCTGTGGTGGTTGGTCGATCGGCCGAACCTGTTCATCAAGATCCCGGCCACCGAAGCGGGCCTGCCCGCCATCACTGACACGATCGCCGATGGCATCAGTGTCAACGTGACGCTGATCTTCAGCATCGAGCGCTACAAGCTGGTCATGGACGCCTATCTCAGCGGACTGGAGCGGCGGGCACGCAGGAATGACTTCGACGGGTTCGAGGGTCTGGAGTCGGTGGCGTCGTTCTTCGTCTCTCGCGTGGACACCGAGATAGACAAGCGTCTGGATGCCGCCGACGCCGATACAGCGCTGCATGGCAAAGCGGCCGTCGCCAACGCCGTGCTGGCCTACCATGCTTACGAGGAGGTCATCGCAAGCGACCGCTGGAGGGCGCTGGCCGACAAGGGCGCCAACGTGCAGCGTCCGCTTTGGGCGTCCACCGGCACTAAGAACAAGGCCTATCCCGACACGCTCTATGTCAGCAGCCTGGTAGCGAGCGACACGGTCAACACGATGCCTGAGGCAACGCTTCAGGCCTACGCCGATCACGGGGAGATCGGCACCCCGGTGCAGGATCGGTACGAGTGGGCAACCAGCGTGATGACCGAGCTCTCGGATGCCGGCGTCGATATGGACGACGTGTTCAAGACCTTGGAAACCGAGGGGGTCGACAAGTTCAAGGCCTCGTGGGATGAACTGATGGCCTCAGTCAGTGATGAGCTCAAGAAGGTCGGCTAGCTGCATGGCTGCAGACACCCAAGGATCTGCACGGGTGAGGAAGCCACCGAGGGGAGCACCGGGAGCCAAGGCCAAACAGGCGGCCCAACGCACCGGTAACCCCCTGCGGGACAATGCGGATCGGCGGCTTCCGCGAATTCCCCCGCCCTGCGCGCTCGTGGTCTTCGGCATCACCGGTGACCTGGCCCAGAAGAAGCTGTTACCCGCGGTCTACGACCTGGCCAATCGTGGACTCCTGCCGACGAGCTTCGTCCTGCTCGGTTTCGCCCGGCGGGACTGGGGCGACGGGGAGTTCATCGATCTGGCGCACAAGGCGGCCAAGGAGCACGCCCGAACCCCGTGGCGTGCGGACGTCTGGAACCGAGTGGCCGCAGCCTGCAAGTTCGTGCCGGGTGCATTCGATGACGACAACGCCTTCGACACCCTGGCCCACACCCTGCTGGACCTGGAGGAGTCCCACGGGGTGGCAGGCAATGCGGCGTTCTACCTCTCCATCCCGCCGGACTCCTTCCCGGTGGTGCTCAAGCAGATGCAGCGCACCGGGATGGCCGACAACGTCGACGACTCGATCACCGGCTATTGGCGTCGTGTGGTGGTGGAGAAGCCCTTCGGTCACGATCTGCCCTCCAGCCGCGAGCTCAACGAGCTGGTGGACTCGGTGTTCACCCCCCAGGACGTGTTCCGGATCGATCACTACTTGGGCAAGGAAACCGTCCAGAATCTGCTGGCGCTGCGCTTCGCGAACACGCTGTTCGAGCCGGTCTGGAACTCACATCACGTCGACTCGGTGCAACTCACGATGGCCGAGGACGTCGGCATCGGTGCACGGGCGAACTTCTACGACGCGACCGGTACCGCCCGCGACGTCGTACAGAATCACATCCTGCAGCTGCTGGCGCTCACCGCGATGGAGGAACCGGTCGAGTACACCCCGGAGGCGATTCGGGTGGAAAAGCTCAAAGTCCTGCGTGCAGTCACGCTGCCCGAGGATTTGTCCCGTTATGCGATCCGGGGCCAGTACACCCAGGGTTGGCTTGCCGGGCAGCGGGTTCCGGGTTACACCCAGGAGGACAAGGTTCCCGATGATTCGAGAACTGAGACCTACGTCGCGCTCCGGTTGGGAGTGCAGACCCGACGGTGGGCCGGCGTCCCGTTCTACCTGCGGGCCGGAAAGCGGTTGCCGCGCCGAGTCACTGAAATTGCCCTGACCTTTCAGCGGGCTCCGCACGTCCCGTTCAGCGCGAGTGACACCGAGTCGCTGGGCCAGAACCAGTTGGTCGTACGGGTGCAGCCCGACGAAGGAGTGACGCTGAAGTTCGGGTCGAAAGTCCCGGGCACCGTGATGGAGGTGCGCGATGTGGCGATGGACTTCCTCTACGGGACGGCCTTCACCGAAGCCAGCCCGGAGGCCTATGAGCGGCTGCTGCTCGACGTGCTGATCGGCGATGCCACCCTCTTCCCGCGGCACGAGGAGGTCGAGGCTTCCTGGGCGGTCATCGACCCGCTCGAGGAGTTCTGGGCCGGCCAGGAGCCGGCGCCCTATCGCGCAGGCGAGTGGGGGCCGGCCGAAGCCGACGAGATGCTCGCCTCCGACGGTCGAGTGTGGCGGCGGCCGTGAGCACGCTCTGGGATACCACTGGCACCGAAGTGATCAAGGCATTGGGGGCAGCTCGGCGAAACGGGGCCGCCGTGACCGCCGGGTTGGCGTTGACCTTCGTCGTGGTGGTCGAGGAGAAGCAGGTGGAGATGGCCGAACAGGCTGCGACCACCGCGGCTGCCATGCATCCGTGTCGGCTTGTCATGGTGGTCCGTCGAGATCACACCGCACCCACGCCGCGCTTGGACGCCGAGGTCAGCGTCGGTGGCCGGCTCGGCCCGGGTGAGGCGGTGCAACTGCGGATGTACGGACGCCTGGCGCTGCACGCCGAGTCGGTGGTCCTACCCTTGCTCGCCCCGGATGCTCCGGTTGTGACCTGGTGGCCGGGCAAGGCGCCGGACCGGCTGGCCACCGACGGCCTTGGGGTACTGGCCGAGCGCCGGGTCACCGATTGTGCGGTGCATGACAATCCGCTCAAGGCACTGCGGACCAGGGCCGCCGACTATGCGCCCGGCGACACCGACCTGTCCTGGACCCGGATCACCTCCTGGCGTTCGATGTTGGCTGCGGCGGTCGATTCCGCCGGGAGCCCGGGCACCAGCGTGGCGGTGACCGGCGGCCGGGTGTACGGCCAGCCCGACAGTGCGTCGGCAGCTCTGCTGGCCGGCTGGCTGTCGAGTCGGCTGTACAAGAGCGTCAAGGTCGTCGAGTCCGACGCCAAGGCGCCCGGAAAGGGCGGGGTGCCCGACGCCGCAGGGGTCAGCGGTGCCCGATTGGACCTCGCCGGCACCGATCCGATCTACATCTCACATCGCGACGGTGTCGGCATGGTCAGCCGGGCCGGGCGGCCGGACAGCAGCGCCGCCCTTCCGGAGCGGGACATCGGTGAGCTCCTCGGCGAGGAACTGCGCCGACTGGACGTGGACGAGTCCTACTGCGAGGCTCTGGCCACTGCCACCAATACCCGTGGGCTGAGCGGCCGCTCGGCCACTCGGGCGCTGATCTGGGAGGACCCGGCAGCCCCCGCCGGCGACCGGTCGGACGAGACGCCGTCGGAGGCGGGCTCGATCAAGACCCGCCCCTCATGAGTCGTTCTCCAGAGGTTGTCGTCCACTCCACCACCGACCTGCTTGCCGATGCGGTGGCGGCGCGGCTGATCACCAAGCTGGTGGACGCGCAGAGTGCCCGCGGCTGGGCCAGCGTGGTGCTCACCGGCGGCGGTATCGGCGTCGGAGTTCTCGCAGCACTGCGCAAGAGCCCCGCCCGCGATGCCGTGCAGTGGGACCGGGTCGACGTGTGGTGGGGTGATGATCGATTCGTTGCCGGAGATGATCCCGAGCGCAATGAACGTCAAGCCCGCGAGGCCCTGCTCGACCACGTTGACCTGTCCCCCGATCGCGTGCACCCGATCCCCCCCGACGAGGGCCGGTTCGCCGGGGAGCCGGGAGACGCGGCGGAGTGGTATGCCGACCAACTGGCTGCGGCCGCACGTCCCGAGGATCACGGTTCGGTGCCCCGGTTCGATGTCTGCATGCTGGGGATCGGCGAGGACGGGCACGTGGCCTCGATCTTTCC
>JALZDV010000429.1 GCA_030862345.1 Actinomycetota bacterium
GTCCATCCCGATCTCGATACCGCGTGGAAGGCGCTGATGCCGGCTCGGGTGTTCGCCTTCACCACGCACTCGCACACGTCCTACGTCGACGTGCAGTACGCGGCGGGCGACGTCCTGCTGTTCGGGCCCGAACCCAATGGACTGCCGGCAGAGGTGCTCGACGATCCGCACGTCACCGACCGACTGCGCATTCCGATGCAGCCGGGCCGCAGGTCGCTGAACCTGGCCAACGCCACTGCCATAGCGGTCTATGAAGCCTGGCGCCAGCATGAGTTCCGCAGCTGATGTCCGTCCCCTCCCACCGCGGGACGTCAGCTCAGAACGCGGCCTCGTCGAGGTCCATGATCGCGTTGTCGGTGGCCTCGCAGATGGCCCGCTGGGCGCTGATCGTGGGGAGGACCTGAGTCGCGAAGAACCGCGCCACAGCAAGCTTTCCCTCGTAGAAGTGCTGGTCCCTGGCCGAGACATTCGCCCGACCGAGCGCAGTCATCGCCACTTCGGCCTGGCGTAGCAGCAGCCAACCAGTCACCAGCTCACCCATGCACATCAGCAACCGCGAGGTGTTCTGGCCGACCTTGTAGAGGCTCGTCGGATCCTCCTGGGACTTCGTCGCCTGCCCGATCATCGACCCGATCATCTGCTGGATGTCACCGAGCGCGGTGCCCAGCAGGACCCGCTCCTCCTTGAGCCGGCCATTTCCCGCCTCGTTGTCGAGAAAGGCCTGAATCTCGCCATTCAGGTAGCCCAGCGCCTGCCCCTGATCGCGGATGATCTTGCGGAAGAAGAAGTCCATTCCCTGGATGGCCGTCGTCCCCTCATACAGGGTGTCTATCTTGGCGTCCCGGATGTACTGCTCGATCGGGTAGTCCTGCAGGTAGCCCGACCCGCCGAGGGTCTGCAGCGACTCGGCGGACAGGATCGCGTAGGCCCGCTCGGAGCCGTAGCCCTTGACGATCGGCAGCAACAGGTCATTGACCCGATCCGCCAGCTTGGCCTCGTCGCTGCTGCTCTGTCCGCGGGCTTCGGCCTCGAGCACCCGATCCTGGAAGCTGGCGGTGTACAGGTAGAGCGCTCGCATCCCCTCGGCATAGGCCTTCTGGGTCAGCAGTGATCGGCGTACGTCGGGGTGCTGGATGATCGAAACCCGAGGGGCGTCCTTGTTGGCCGACAGACTCAGGTCTGCTCCCTGCACCCGGTGCTTGGCGAAGGCGAGCGCCACCTGGTAACCAGCGGACAACTGGGCGATCGCCTTGGTGCCCACGAACATCCGGGCGTTCTCGATCACCTTGAACATCTGCGCCATGCCGTTGTGCACGTTTCCGACCAGCCACCCGACGGCGGGCGTGCCGTTCTGACCGAAGGTCATCTCGCAGGTCGTGGAGACCTTGAGGCCCATCTTCTTCTCGACGTTGGTGACGTAGACGCCGTTGCGCTCCCCGAGTTCGCCCGTCTCCCAGTCGAAGTGGTACTTCGGCACGATGAACAGCGACAAGCCCTTGCTGCCCGGGCGAGCTCCCACCGGGCGGGCCAGCACCAGATGCACGATCTGCTCGGTCAAGTCATGCTCGGCGCCGCTGATGAACCGCTTCACGCCGTCGATGTGCCAGCTGCCATCCGGCTGCGGGAGGGCCTTGGTGGTCGCCGCTCCGACGTCGGATCCGGCATCGGGCTCGGTGAGCACCATCGTGCCGGTCCACTTGTGCTCGATCATGGTCTTCACGGCCTTGCGCTGCTCAACGGTGCCGATCGGATCGATCACCCCGGCGAACGCGGCGCCGGACATGTACATGAACAGCGCCGGGTGGGCGCCAAGCACCAGCTCGTTGATCGCCCAGGTCAGGGCGCGCGGCGCGCCTAAACCACCGAGGCGCTGTGGTAGCCCAACCATGTGCCAGTCCCCGTCGATGATCGCCTGATACGACTTCTTGACCGAGTCGGGCAGCCGCACCGAGTGGGTGGCGGGATCGAAGACGGGGGGGTTGCGGTCGCTGTCGACATAGGAGGCGGCCAGCGGGCCGGTGGCCATGCGTTCTGCCTCGGACAGGACGTCGCGCGCGGTCTGGGTGTCCAGGTGCGCGAAGGCACCGGTCCCGAAGCGATCCTTGGTCTCCAGGAACTCGAACAGGTTGAATTCCAGGTCGCGCAGGTTCGCGGTGTAGTGGCTCATCGTCGACTTCTTCCATCGGCTGGCCCCGAGAGCGGGGTTACTCGTCAGTAACTTAACCCAAGTCACCTGCGGTGGCATCCCATTTGCCGAGGTGTCGTCCGTCACCTTGAGACTCGCCCGATGCGCCGACGGATCCCCCGAACTCGCCGACTTTATCGTGGCCCCGGCCGGTCGCGGGTGGTTAGGGGTGGGCGGCGGGAAGTGAAGTGAGCAAGGACGTGGGCTCGGGCCCGGTCACCGGCAACAGGATCGGTGTGGCGCCGGCTCGACCGTAGGCTGAACAGACATCCGGCAGTCGATCGTGGCGGGTGTAGAAGCGATCGACGAAGTCCGCTGGGAGAGCCGCCGGGGCTTCCCGCAGGCGGCGCTGGCTGGCCAGCGAACCCACCTCGGAAACGACCTCGCCGTACCCGAGCGATGTGAAGTGCCGGGCATACGGCGCGGCGAGGCAGTAGGCGGTGAGGTCTCG
Organism: Actinomycetota bacterium; assembly: GCA_030862345.1. GTDB lineage: Bacteria > Actinomycetota > Actinomycetes > Mycobacteriales > Geodermatophilaceae > JACCQS01. The sequence goes on from JALZDV010000429.1 coordinate 2,637, forward strand.
CCTGGCCCGACCCTCCGACTCGTCGTCGACGAGTACCCATACATAGGCCAGCACGGTCCTGCCGGTGACCGGTCGGGGAAGGCTGTCCGGCGGGGCGAAGTTCACGATTACGCCGTCGGCGTCGGTCATGCCTAGCTCGACCATCCGCGGTCCCAGGGCGCCGAGCAGTACGCGGACCTGATCGCCGGGTGGCTTGGGCAGCGCGAAGGAGCCTCGCCGTTCTCCGTCGAGGATCGCCCGAAGACTGGTCAGCCGTCCGCGTGTCCCGGAGACGGTGGCGTCGTATGCGGCCTGGTGCCAGCCACCCACGATCTGCTCGGTCGACGTGCCGACTCCCAGGTAGTACGTCGTACCCGACAGGGAGGCCGCGGTCGCCGCTCCCATCGCGATCGAGGAGTCGGTGGCCGCCGGTAGGGGGATGATTCCGGTGCCCAGCGGTACGCCGGGGCGTCGCGCGGCCAGTGCCGCGGTCAGGCCCAACGCGCTGGTGGCGCAGACCTCGGTAGACAGGATCGGGGCGTATCCGGCGTCGATGACCTCCGCCAGGAGGTGCACAGCGCTGGCGCCATCCAGCGGCAGTGCTCCGGACAGCGCGAAACCGACCTCAGCCATGGATGGACTCTAACTTCGGCTTCCGCAGCGGCACATTTTACGTACTAAGCCCGCTCAGGCGGCAGCGTCACGGTGCTTATTACGCAAAAGTGCCGGAAGTGCATGGGGTGGTCGAGGCACGGGCAGACTGGGCGGGGTGAAATCGGGGCCAGCCGCTGCCGCTGCGGTGCTGGGCGCGACCTTGGCAGGCCTGCCGCCGGCCGAGCACGGCTACCTGGTTCCTTCCGGGAATCCGGTCTCGGTATCCCTCGCCCAGGTGCAGGACCCCGAGTGGTTGGACACCCAGATCCGGCAGCAGGCGCGGCGCTGGCCGACCGTCGATCGGCGCGTCCTGGCCACGCTGTGGTGGTACTCGGTCTCACAGGTGGCGCTGACTCCAACCCTGGCGTCGGTCTTCACCACCGGCCAGGCCCTGTCACCGTTACCAGCCGATGTCGAACTGCACTGCTTGCCCGATGGTCGGATCTTTACCGCGCGCTCCACGGCGGTCCTGGACGGCGATCTGGTCACCGTTGTCTCCGCTGCCGTACGAGAGACCCTCGAGGTTGTCATCCCGGCGATCGCCAGGGCGGGCGTGAAGCGGGAAGCACCGCTCTGGGCGATAGCCACTGACTCCTTGGCCAATCGGTTGCTGTGGTTGGGCCGCACCCGCGGTGACCGGGACCGGGCGACGGCGCTGGCCGCAACACTGGTCGAGCGGATCGGGGCACCGATGCCCCGTCCGCGATACGTCGACGTCGACCGACTCCCCCCGCACACGGGGCAGGCGCGGTTCGTACGGCGCGCCTCTTGCTGCCTGGTCTACTTCGAACCGGGCCAGGCGAAGTGTGCGTCCTGCCCGAGGCGCACTCCGGAAAGCAGGCATAGATTGCTCCGAATGGCGGCCGACTTTGCCTGATCGAAAGAGCGCGGTTATGCGCATAACCGCCAGGTTCGGGCGGGTTCTTTCGCGGTTATGCGCATAACCGCGAGTCCTAGGACTTGGGCAGGAAAGTCACGTCGGGGTCGAAGGCGGCTTTTCGGCCAGCCCGGCGTAGGGCACGCAGGACCGGAGCGGCGGTGAGCGCGACCAGGATCGTGACCGTGATCGCGCGGCCCAAGTCCCAGCCCAGCGAGGTTGCGACGCTGAAGGCGGCGAACCGGGTCAGGTTGTCGCCAACGGCATCCCCGGGGACGAACGACACCGATGTCGTCGGTCCGAGCCCGAAAGGCCAGAACGACAGGTTCATCACCAGGCCGTAGAGCACGCAAGCCACGGCAGAGTACGCGCACAGGAGCGCAACCTCGCGGCGGCCGCGCAGTAACGGAAGCAGCCCGGCGCCCAATCCGATCCAGGCAGCACCGAGCATCTGGAACGGGAGCCAGGGACCGACGCCGCCGGTGAGCAGTGCCGAGGCGAACAGAGTCGTCGCACCCTGTACGAACCCGAAACCAGGCCCGAAAGCCCGCCCGCCGAGGATCAGGATGAAGAACAAGGGCTCGACGCCAGCCGTACCGGCTCCGAGTGGTCGCAGAGCCGCACCGATGGCTGCCAGAACCCCGAGCATTGCAACCGCTTTGGCATCCATGCCGCCGTCGGCAAGCATCGCCAGGACGACCGCGACGATGAGCAGCAACATCGCGCCGAAGATCAGCGGTGCGTCCAGACCGTGCGCGATCCCCGAGTGCGGGGAGACCAGTAGCGGCCAGCCAAACGCCCCGATTCCGAAGAGTGTGGCGATGACCAACGCGGCCGCTGACTTCGCGCCGATGCGCACCGGCCGGGCGTCCCGGGCTGCCACGGCGGAACGCCCGAGAGCGCGGCTCATCGGAGAACCTGCTGCGAGGGTTGACGCTTCAGCCCGTCAGCTGCCCCCGGCTCGCCGGCCCCCAATGCGGCGGCGACCTGAGTGACGGTCAGCCATGGCTGCGGCGCCAGGATCTTGGCGACCTGGGGAGCGTAGGTCGGCGATGACAGCACCACCTCCGCGGTCGCAGCGTCGGCGATCACCTCGCCCTCTGAGATCATCACGACCCGGTCAGCTGTCGCGGCGACGAACTCCACATCGTGACTGGACAGCACCACCGCGGTGCCGGTTCGAGCCAGGTCGCGGAGGATCTCGGTAAGTCGATCCTTGGCCGCATAGTCCAGGCCACGAGTCGGTTCGTCGAGGAGCACCGCTCGCGGTCCGCCGGCCAACTGGATGGCCAACACCAGGCCCAGCCGCTGCCCCTCGGACAGGTCACGAGGGTCCATGTCGGCGGGGACGTCGGGGATCAGCCGGGCCAGCAGCCCGAGCGTCGCACCAGCCTCGGCGCCGGATTCGCTGTCTGCCTGCGCACACTCGGCCTGGACGGTGTCGAGGTAGAGCAGGTCGCCGGGTTCCTGCGGCACCAGGCTGACCAACCGTCGGCGGGTCTGCGTCGACATGCTGGATACGACTGACGCGTCAAGCAGGACTTTGCCGCGTTCGGGTTTGAGTCCACCCTGCAGGACGGTAAGCAGGGTGGTCTTGCCGGCCCCGTTGCGGCCCATGATCGCCAGGACCGCACCCGGGCGTACGTCGAGGTCCACTCCTCGGAGAACCGCCGGCCCGCTACGGTAACGCTGCCAGACCCCCCGCGCACTCAGGACTGGATCACCGACGGGAAGACGGGCACCGGACGCGTCCCTTACGGGGGAATGCGCTTCGCCGAGTCGCGCCAGCAGGGACGGCGCGCGGCGGCGGGCGTCACGGACCGTAACCGGCACCGGGGACCAGCCGGCAAGCTGAGCCAATGCCACGACCGGCGGCGCGACGAGGCTCTGCGCCAAGACATCGCCGGGAGCCCCGTACCGCACGGCTTCTCCCGGCGCGGTCAGGCTGAGTACCGAATCGGCATACTGCACAACCCGCTCGAGTCGATGCTCGCTGAGCAGGATGGTCACCCCGAGGTCATGTACGAGCCGGTGCAGCGCGGCGAGGACATCCTCCGCGGCTCCGGGATCGAGCGCACTGGTCGGCTCATCGAGAACGAGCGCCTGCGGATGCGCCGTCAGCGCCGCGCCGATCGCCACCCGCTGCTGCTGGCCGGAAGACAACTCCGCCAACGACTTTCGCCGTACGTCGGCCAATCCCAGCAAATCCAACGTCTCCTCGACCCGGCGGCGCATCGCCGCAGGGTCAAGGGCCAATGACTCCATGACGAAGGCCAACTCGTCCTCGACCGAGTCGGTAACGAACCCGTCCATCGGCCGTTGACCCACGCTGCCGACGACATCTGCCAGTTCTCTCGGCGGATTTGTACGTGTGTCGCGTCCCCCGACCAGCACCCGGCCGCGGAGCAGCCCGCCGGTGAAATGCGGGACGTGCCCGGTGGCCGCACCGAGCAGGGTCGTCTTTCCTGAGCCGGTGGGGCCTACGACGAGACAGAACTCGCCCGCAGGCAACTCCACAGTGACATCGGTGAGTGCGTCGGATGCGGCTCCGGCGTAGCGGACGCTGACGTTCTCGAAGCTGATCATCGGACGCCGGTCTCGGTCTGTCGCTCAGTAGTGTTACGGCGCAGTTCTGAGCCACGGCGGCCGCCCTCCGCCGCACCGCCCTTGGCGGTCTTGGCCAAAACCGCCGGGAAATCGACCGTGCCTGGGTCCGACCCAGTCGGCGGCGACTCGACCGGGGTGCTGAGCACGCCCGGCAGCGCGGCGATCGCGATCCCCAGCAACGGTAGGAGGGCCAACTGCGGCCAGACGAGCGGAAAAGTGCTCGGGTGACTGACCGCGAGTCCACTGAACTCGGTCACGAAGAACAGCGCCGCAACCGCCGGCCCGCAGACCGCGACCAGGGCAGAGCGCAGGTCGAAGCGGTCCGGCCGGTAGCGGGTGCGCATCATCCGCCGGGAGCCGACGACCAGGCCGATGACGCTTGCCCCAACACCGACGACCAGGGCCGGTAGGGCAACCGCCCCCGGCGTTGCCGCATCGAGCAGGCCGTACCCGGCCAGGCACAACCCAAGCAGCCCGGCGAGCAGCAATGCGGCACTCAGTCGCCGGGCGCCCGGGGAAAGCGAGCCAACCCGTCCGTACCCCCGAGCATCCATCGCCGCGGCCAGCGCCACTGCCCGCCCCAGCGCCTGGTCGAGCACCGGCATCGCGATGGATCGGAATGCGCGCAGTCCGCCGGCTGTGGCACCGCGCAACTGCCGGGCCCGGCGTACCCGTACCGCTGATTCGATCAATGCCGGCGCCATGCTCACCGCGACGATCACGACTAATCCGGCCTCGTAGAGTGCTCCAGGCAAGGACTTCAGCAGTCGACGCGGATCGGCGAGGGTGACCGCGGCCCCGACGCAGACGAGAAGGGTGGCCAGCCGCAGCCCGTCGTACACCGCACTGGCCAGGCC
>JALZDV010000456.1 GCA_030862345.1 Actinomycetota bacterium
GCCTTGAGCCGCTCCCCGATCGGGGGGAACGGCGCGCCGTAGCCCAGGTACTCGGCCTCGAACCAGCCAGCGCCCAGACCGGCGATCACGCGGCCCCCTCCGGCGATGTGGTCGATGGTGGCCAGCTGCTTGGCGAAGACGGCGGCGTTGCGGAACAGCGGCGGCGTCACCAGCGACCCCAGCCGGACCCGCTCGGTCACCGCGGCCACCGCCGCACCGGTGACCGCCGGGTAGGGGTACTGACCACCGAACGCGTGGAAGTGCCGTTCCGGTGTCCACACCGCGGCGAACCCGTGGGTGTCGGCGAACCGCGCACCCTCGATCAGCAGTCGGTAGCGGTCGGTGCTCGAGCCACCGTCGTCCGCGAAGTAGAAAAGACTGAAGTCCATGCCAGCTCCTCAAGTAGAGATCAACAAGTGCAATCCGGCTCCGGTTGCCAGTCTCGCGTCATCAGAACCAGTCCACCCTGGCCAATGGCACGAGAAGTGGACAGTTTTTGGCGGTGCTCCCGGCACGTCGACTCGGGCTCCGCTGCCTGAAGGCCACGGAGCCGGCGAGGGCCGCTGCTACTATCTGCGGGGCTGCGCCACCTGCACGTCGGTCAGAATGAGGTCGGTGAAGATGTTCGTCTTCACGTTCTTCAGCCTCGGCGACCAACCGGAAGTCGACCACTCCTGCCAGAGCGGGATCGTGGGCATGTCGTCGGCCAGCATGCGCTCGGCCTTCTGATAGAGCGAGTTGGCTTCCTCTCGGCTCGCCGCGCTGTCGGCCTCGACCATGGCAGCGTCGAACGCAAGGTCGGAGTAGCCGTGCGAGTTCGCCGACTGGCCGGTCCGGTGGATCGGGTTCAGGAAGTTCTCGATCGACGGGTAGTCCGCGCGCCAGTCCCAGCGGTAGGAGCCCGCCATCTCCTTGTTCACAATCTTTCCGAACAGCTCCCGGAAAGGTTCGCTGCCGTCGAACTCGCAGCCGATTCCCAGGTTTGCGGTGATGTCGCGGCAGATCGCGGGTGCCCAGAAGGTCGAGCCGGACTCGCTGTTGGAGAACAGTTTCAGTGGGCCGGTGAAACCCGACCTGGCGAGGTGCTCGCGTGCCTTGGACGGGTTGTAGGTGCAGAACTCACCGCACTGGTCTGGCGTGTAGCCGTCGACGCCCCGGATCGCCCAGCCGTCAGCGGGCGGCAGGGTCCCGCCCAGGGTGTTCTCGATGATCGACTCGCGGTCGATCGCCATCGACACGGCTTTGCGCAGGTCCGGGTTGTCGTAGCCGGGCAGGTAACTCGGGAACGCGAGTGCCTGCAGCAGCAGGTAGTCCTGGTCGGTGTGCCTGCCGGCCAGCTCGGTCTTGTACGCACCACTGACGATCTTGTCGTGCGGAACGTCCTCCAGGTAGTCGAGCCTGCCGTCCAGGACGGCCTGGTATGCCTCGATCACCGTCGGGAACACCGTGTAGGTGACATCCTTGATCCTCGGTTTGCGCGTGCCCTGGTATTCCTTGAAGGCGGTCACCTTCTGGTTGACGCCGTGCTGGGCCGAGACAAACCTGTACGGTCCGTTGCCGATCGGGTGTCTAGGGAACGCTGCTGGGTCACGGAAGAAGGAGTCCGGCAGCGGGTAGAACGCCGAGTAGCCGAGCATCGTCTTGAACACCGAGAAGGGTGCATTGAGGGTCAGCCGGAACGTGTGCGGTCCGAGCACCTCGAGCCCGGAGAGCTTGTCGGCTTCCGGCGCCGGCGGCGGCTGGCCGGGCGCGGCGACCGGGTTGAGGTCGTCGTAACCCTGGATCTTGTCGAAGAACCCGTTGTTGCGCTGCTCGTTCGGCCCGTACGCGGTGTAGTTCCAGGCGTCAACGAAGTTCTTCGCCCGCACCGGTGTGCCGTCGTGGAACTTCCAGCCGCCCTTGATGGTGATCGTGAAGACCTTCGAGTCCGTGGTCTCGATGGACTCCGCCATCGCGTTGACCGGTGCGCCGTCGTAGTCGCCATAGCTGACCAGGCCGGTGAACAGCTGGTTGACGACGCGGCAGCCGCCCCACTCGTTGGTGTCCCCGGGGATCAACGGGCGGACCGGGTCGGTGTTGAACAACCGGATCTCGGTGTCCTGGATACCACCGTGCCAGCCGGCCACTCGGTCTTGAGCGTTCTGGAATTCCCTGGATTGCTGCCGTTCCTGCAAATCCATCGGCCTCGCGCCACAGCTCGTGGCTACCAGCACTGTGGTGACGGCCGCCGCGACTGCCAGAGCAAATCGTGTGGTGATACCCGTCATGGGGCACTCCCCTTGTCGTCCTTACTTGCCACCGCTTGCTGCGGTGGGCTCTTCCGTCATCGGCTCGAGGTCGGCTGAGCGCCGGACCGCAAGGGTCAGCAGCACCCCGATCACCAGCGCGGCGACCGGGAGCAGGTAGGCGAATCGGAGCGCGTCGGCGAAACCGTCCCGGAGTACCCCCGGAACCACGTCGACCTGCAGGAAAGCCGGATCGACGCTCTCCGCGGTCAGCCGCATCTGCAGCAGCGCACCGACCGCTGCGATGCCGAGCAGGCTGCCGCACAGGCGCGTGGTGTTGAAGACTCCGGACGCGGCGCCGGACACCGACTGGTCGATGTCGCGCATCGCGATGATCGCCGCGGGTGATCCGGCCACACCCATGCCGAAACCGAGCACGACCAGCCCTGGCAGCAGGTGCCACCAGACCGAGTCGGCCTGGACCGCGAGGGCGATGCCCGCGATTCCCGCCGCGAACAGCGCGAAGCCGACGATCAGCACGGGTTTGCCTCCGTGCCGGTCGA
>JALZDV010000010.1 GCA_030862345.1 Actinomycetota bacterium
GACCTGGACAGGGTGGCATATTCGTTCGACCCAGCTCTGTCCCGTCCGGCCGACCAGCTGGGGCTCGACGATCCCTGGGATCACCTGCGGATCGACTACGCCCGTACGGCGCCAGGGTTTCTGAGCACCGCCCTGCCGGGCCTCGACTCGAGCCGGGTGAGCTACGTCGCCCACCATGTGGCACACGCGGCCTCCGCGGGCCTGGCCGGTGCGTACCGGGACTGCGACGTCCTCGTACTCGACGGTCGCGGAGAAGCGAGCAGTCACCTGGCCGGGTGCTACGACGACGGCCTACTGACCCAGTTGTACGGCCAGGCGCTGCCGCATTCCCTGGGCCTGGCCTACGAGGATCTGACCGCGCACCTCGGCTTCCTGCGCAGCTGCGACGAGTACAAGGTGATGGCTCTCGCCTCGTACGGGAAACCGCGCTTCACAGAACAACTTCGGGACTCGCTCTACACCACCGGTGACGGGGGCTTCCGGACCGAAGCGGTCGACTGGGGCAGCTTCGCTCCGAGTCTGCGGGGCGGCCAGGACTGGACCAGCGATCACGCCGACCTGGCCGCCAGCCTTCAGCAGCGGCTGGAGGACATGCTGCTGGAACTGGTCACGTGGCTGCACGCGCAGACCGGAGGCCGCTCGCTGACCCTTGCCGGCGGGGTGGCCCTCAACTGCGTTGCGAACACCCGGATCCTGGAACAGGGGCCGTACGAGCATGTGTGGGTCCAGCCGGCCGCGGGAGACGCGGGTACGGCCTTGGGCGGCGCGCTGCATCTGGCCCGCAGCGGCGGCGAGTCGGTCGAACCGATGTCTGGCGCCGATCTCGGCCGGGAGTGGACCGACGACCAGATCGCTGCGTGCCTACGCACGGCAGCCCTGCCCTTCGACCGACCAGCCGATCTCGCCGAGACCGTCGCCGACTGTCTGGCAGCAGACGGCATCGTCGCCTGGTTCCAGGGTCGCAGCGAGTTCGGACCGCGGGCACTGGGTCACCGGTCCCTGCTCGCCCATCCCGGCTTCGTGGCCAACCTGGAGCGGCTCAACGACGTCAAGGGCCGCGAGCAGTTCCGGCCGGTGGCCCCGATGGTGACCCTCGAACGCGCCGAGGAGATCTTCAGCCGCGGACCGGTGCCCTCGCCGTACATGCTCTTCGTCCACGACGTCGGACCCGACTGGCGCGATCGGATCCCGGCGGTCGTCCACGTGGACGGCACGGCACGGGTGCAGACCGTCGACGCGGGTGCGCAGCCGCTGTTGGCGCGGATGCTCGAGTCCTTCGAGCGACGAACCGGGCTACCCGTCGTCGTCAACACCAGTCTCAACACCGCGGGTCGTCCGATGGTCGATGATCCCCGCGAGGCCTTGGAGTTGTTCGGATCGGCGCCGGTGGACCTGCTGGCGATCGGACCGTTCACGGTATCCCGCACCGGGATTGCCCGATGAGCAATCAGCCGACCGTGCCGACCACCGTGGTGATCCCCACGATCGGACGGCCCAGCCTGATCGCTCTGCTCGGCGCATTAGGGGCCACCTCGGGTCCGCGACCGGCCCAGCTGATCGTCGTGGACGACTCAGCTTCGGACAGCCGGTCTGCCGGCCTGCAAGCCGGCCTCCCCAAGGGCACAACGCTGCTGCGCAGCGGCGGCCGAGGACCGGCGGCCGCCCGCAACCTCGGCTGGCGCGCAGCCCGTACCCCTTGGGTCAGTTTCCTCGACGACGACGTACTACCCGACCCGGACTGGCTCGCCCGGCTGGCAACGGACATCTCGGCTGCAGCCGACGACGTGGTCGGCATCCAGGGCCGGTTGCGGGTGCCGCTGCCCAAACATCGGCGACCCACTGACTGGGAGCGGAGCACAGCCGGACTGGCCACCGCCACCTGGATCACCGCGGACATGACATACCGGCGCAGCGCCCTCTCGGCCGCCGGTGGATTCGACGAACGATTTCCGCGCGCATACCGCGAGGACTCCGACCTGGCCCTGCGGGTCGTCACCGGCGGGGGACAGATCGTGCCCGGGCAACGCGCGAGCACCCATCCGGTGCGCCCCGCCGGTCCGTGGGCAAGCCTGCGCCAGCAAGCAGGCAACGCTGACGACGTACTCATGCGGCGGCTGCACGGTCGCCGGTGGCGGCAACGGGTCAGCGCCCCGCCGGGCCGGATCAGCCGGCACACCGCCATCACGGCGACCGGTCTCGGGGCCATGTTGGCTGTCGCTGTTGGCCGCCGCAGGTTGTCGGCGGCTTGCGCGTTGGGCGCCGGGGCAGGCGTCCTGGAGTTCGCCCTTGCTCGGATCGCTCCCGGCCCGCGGAACCGTCAAGAGGTCACCCGGATGGTTCTAACCAGCCTGATCATCCCGCCAGCCGCCGTCTGGCACCGCGTAGTTGGACTCTGGCGTCATCGCACCGCCGCCCCCTGGCGGGGTCTGCCGGATCTGGTCCTCTTCGACCGGGACGGCACCCTGGTGCATGACGTGCCCTACAACGGCGATCCGGAACTCGCGCGGGTGATGCCGGGTGCGCACTCCGCACTGGAGCGACTGCGCGCATCCGGAGTGCGGGTTGGGATGGTAACCAACCAGTCCGGTGTCGGATCGGGTCGGATCACGCCGGCCCAGGTGGAGGCGGTGAACGACCGGGTCTCGGCCCTGCTCGGCCCCTTTGACGTCATCGAGACCTGCCTGCACGCTGCCGACGCCGGCTGCGGCTGTCGCAAGCCTGCTCCTGGGATGATTCAACGAGCCTGCGACATCTTGGATCTGGCGCCTGCGCGCTGCATCGTGGTCGGCGACATCGGCAGCGACGTTGCAGCCGCCCAGGCCGCCGGTGCGGTCGGCGTTCTCGTCCCGACCTCGGCCACCAGACCCGCCGAGATCGAGCAAGCACCTCTGATCGAGCCAGATCTGACCAGTGCGGCCGACCGGATCCTGGCCGGTGCCTGGTGAGCCGCCGGATGCTGTGTGTGCGCCTGGACAGTGCCGGCGACGTGCTGTTGACCGGTCCGGCGATCCGCGCGGTCGCCGCGCAGGCCGGGGTGGTGCTGCTCGCGGGTCCGGAGGGTGAGGCGGCTGCCCGGCTGCTTCCCGGTCCGAGCCAGGTGCTGGTCTGGCGATGCCCGTGGATCCTCGCGCAGCCGGGGCCGACCACCGCCTCGGAGATCGCCATGCTGATCGAGCGACTGTCCGGTCACGCCTTTGACGGTGCGCTGATCTTCACCTCCTTCCACCAGTCGGCGCTGCCGACGGCGCTGGTGCTCCGAATGGCCGCTATCCCGTGGGTCGGGGCGATCAGCACGGACTACCCGGGTTCGCTGCTCGACCTTCGCCATCTGGTGGAGGAGGACATCCCCGAGCCGGAGCGTGCGGGTTCCTTGGCGGCGGCCGCCGGCTTCCCGCTACCTCCGGGAGATGACGGAAGACTGGATGTGCGTCACCCGCTGCCGGCCGCGGCGAGCCTGGTGGGTGAGGCGCCCTACGTTGTGCTGCACCCAGGTACCTCGGTGCCGGCCAGGGCGTGGCCGCGCGAGCACTTTCGGCAGGCGGCCGAGTTGCTGGCCGCGGCCGGCTGGCACGTCGTGGTCACCGGCGCACCCAGCGAGACGGCCCTGACCCGGGAGGTGGCCTCCGGGGGAGCGGCCGCGAGCCCGCACGCGTCCTCCTCGATGCCGCCGCCCCCGTACGGAACGAACCCGCGGCGCTGGTCGGAAAGAGCTGGATCGCCGGGGTCGGTCATCGACCTGGGCGGACGTACCGACCTCGCCACCCTCGCCGCCGTCCTCGAGGGTGCCAGCGCGGTGGTGGTCGGCAACACCGGACCGGCTCATCTGGCCGCCGCGGTGGGCACACCGGTGGTGTCCCTGTTCGCTCCCACCGTGCCGGCGGTCCGCTGGAAACCCTACGGCGTACCCCATGTACTCCTCGGTGATCAAGAGGCTGTCTGCCGCGACAGCCGGGTGAGGCAATGCCCGTACCCAGGCCATCCATGCCTGACTTCGGTGCCGCCGAACAAGGTCGTGGAGGCGGTGAACCACCTGGCCGGCGACCCGATGGACCGACCAATTCGTTCCGAGATTCCGCAGGAGGTGACGACGTCATGAGAGTCGCGATGGTCTCCGAACACGCCAACCCACTCGCCGCGGTCGGCCGCGTCGACGCAGGAGGCCAGAACGTGCACGTCGCCGCCCTCTCGGCGCAACTGGCTCGGCGCGGGCATCAGGTGACGGTATTCACCCGCCGCGACGACGCCCAGCTGCCCGACCGGGTACGCACCCCGGACGGCTACGACGTGGAACACGTCACCGCCGGTCCGGCCAGCGAAATTCCCAAGGATGACATCCTCACCTACATTCCGGCGTTCACCCGGGCACTCGAGCAACGGTGGCTAGCAGAGCCTTTCGACATCATTCACGCGCACTTCTGGATGAGCGGGCTGGCCTCGATCCTTGCCGCACCGCTGGGTGTGCCCGTCGTACAGACCTTCCATGCCCTCGGCACGGTAAAGCGGCGCTACCAGGGATACATGGACAGCAGCCCGGCCGAGCGACTGGCAGTGGAAGCCCAACTGTGTGCACAGGTGGATCGGGTCATTGCGACCTGCTCCGACGAGGCCGCCGAGTTAGTCGCGATGGGGATGGACCGAGAACGGATCGACATCGTGCCATGCGGGGTGGACGTGGACATGTTCACGCCCCGGCGTCTCCCACCGAGTCGACGTCGGCGCCTGCTGACGGTTGGTCGGCTGGTCGAGAGAAAGGGCGTCGCCGATGTGATCGAGGCGCTGGCCGAACTCCCCCAGGATGTGGACCTGCTCGTGGCCGGCGGTCCGGAGCGTGCCGCACTCAGTCTGGATCCAGAGGCGAACCGGCTGCGCGAGGTGGCCAGGGCCTGCGGTGTGGCCTCCCGGGTGTACTTCCTCGGTGGGGTCCCGCGGGTGGCGATGCCGAGGTTGTTCGCCGCGGCGGATGTCGCCGTCGCGGTCCCTTGGTACGAGCCCTTCGGCATCGTGCCGCTGGAAGCGATGGCCTGCGCGCGTCCGGTGGTGGCTTCGGCGGTCGGCGGCATGCTGGACTCCGTCGTGCCAGGCGTGACCGGCGAGCTGGTGCCGGCCCGCCAACCGGCTGTGCTGGCCGACACGCTGGCTGCACTCTTGGCCGATCCGCAGCTTCGTGCGGCTCGGGGGCAATGCGGTCGGGCCCGGGTCACCCGTGAGTACCGGTGGGAGGCCATTGCCGAACGAACCGAGCGCGTGTACGCGAAGTTGACCGCCGAACTCAGCGTGGCGTTGTCCTCATGACGATGCGCATGCCGGTGGCTCACGAGCACCTGGCCGCACTGCGGCACGCGGTCCTGAGCTTCGACGGCTGCGTCGACATCGCGCACCGGTGGGGCGAGGAACTGGCAGTGCGGCTGCCCGCCGGGGGTCGCCTGCTGGCCGCGGGAAACGGCGGCAGCGCCGCCCAGGCCCAGCATCTGACCGCGGAGTTGGTCGGCCGATACGGGGCCGACCGGATGCCACTGTCGGCCATCTGCCTCAGCTCCGAAACCTCCAGCCTGACCGCGATCATCAACGACTATCCGCCGGAGGAACTCTTCGCTCGCCAGGTCCAGGCTCATGGTCGGCGCGATGACGTACTTGTCCTGATGTCGACCAGCGGCCGCAGCCCCAATCTCCTGTCCGCGGCAGTCCGCGGACGCGAGGCCGGCCTCCGGGTGTGGTCGTTCACCGGTCGCTGTCCCAATCCGCTGGCCGCCCACTCCGACGAAGTGCTGGCCGTTGACGCGCCACTGACCGCCACGGTCCAGGAATTGCACCTCGTCGCGCTGCACATCCTCTGTGCCGCGCTGGACGCGACGCTGCAAGCAGCGGCCACTCTCCCGACTCATGTGATGGATGGCCGACGGTGAACGGGCCCTTGGTTGTTCTGGGTGACGCGCTGCTCGACATCGACCTGGTCGGACGGGCCGATCGGCTCTGTCCCGAGGCGGCGGCTCCGGTCCTGGAGGACGTGACCGAGCGGGCCCGGCCCGGTGGAGCCGCCCTGGCCGCCCTGCTGGCAGCAGCCGACGGACACGAGGTCGTGTTGGTGACGCCGTTGGCCGATGACGAGCCGGGACGACGCCTGCGGAGGCTGATCGAGGACCGGATGCAGGTCGTGTCGTTGCCCGGTGGTGGACCGACATCGGTGAAGCGTCGGATCCTCGCCGCCGGGCACCAGTTGGCCCGGCTGGACGCGGGCGGCACCGGATCTGGCGTGCAGGAACTGCCGGCGGACCTCGACGCCTTGCTGCAGCGCGCCGGGGCGGTACTGGTCGCCGACTACGGGCGAGGCATCACCGCAGATCCAAACGTACGGGAGTTGCTGTCCCGCGCCGGGCAGACCCGGCCACTGATCTGGGATCCGCACCCGCGAGGTGCTGCTCCGGTGCCATCCGCTCGGGTGGTGACCCCCAATCAGGGCGAAGCGGCGCTGTTCGCCGGACGGCTGCCGGGCAGCTTGGGATCGCCTACCTCGCCGGTGGCGGCCGCCGCGGGCCACGCGGATGCGCTGCTGCGGGCGTGGGGAGCCGGCGCGGTAGCAGTGACGATGGGCGCCCGCGGGGCCCTGCTCTCCTACGGTTGCGGCGCACCGGCGTTGATGCCCGCTCCCCCGCTTGCTCGGGTGGACACCTGCGGTGCGGGGGATCGATTCGCCGCGGCCGTCGCCGGCGGACTGGGCAATGGTCTGCTGCTCGCGGAGGCCATTCAGTACGGGGTTGCAGCGGCCTCCGGTTTCCTGGCCGCAGGCGGAGTCGCCACTCTCGACAACCTCTTCCCGAACCACGGCAGCGGGACGGCGTCCGGCGACCTGCTGACGACCGGGGCGCTGAGTTCGGCCGCCGACGGCGTCGCGTTGGCCACCGCCGTTCGCCGGCGTGGCGGCGTCGTGGTGGCAACCGGCGGCTGCTTCGACCTGCTGCACGCCGGCCACGTCGCGACCCTGCTGGATGCTCGGGCCATGGGCGACTGTCTTATCGTCTGCCTGAACTCCGACGACTCCGTACGTCGGCAGAAGGGCCCACAGCGGCCTCTCGTACCCGAGGACGACCGGGCTCGGGTGCTGCTGGCGCTGGAATGCGTGGACGCCGTCGTCATCTTCGGGGAGGACACCCCGGAGCGGGTGCTCGACGTGCTGCGCCCGGACATCTGGGTCAAGGGTGGGGACTACGTGGGCACCGATCTACCGGAAGCCAAGGTCCTCGCCTCCTGGGGTGGGCAAGCGGTGGTGCTGCCCTACCTGCCCGGCCGGTCCACGACCCGACTCGTGCACAGCGCAGCCGCTGCCAACCTGACCGACTGACCTACCCGACCGACTGACCTAGAGGAGCCCAACGATGAGTATCGGAACCGTGCTGGTGACCGGCGGAGCCTCCGGCCTGGGGGCCGCCGTGGTGGCCGCGGTCGGTGACGCGGGCGGGCGCCCCATCGTGCTGGACCGGGTCCCTCCGGACACCGACGGGGAGCACACCATCGTCGACCTGGTGGATCGCCGAGCAGCCGAGCGGGCCGTGCGCGATCTGGCCGAGCGAGTGGGTGGCCTGGACGCCGTCGTGACCTGTGCGGGCATCGACTCGTGCGGACGGCTGGACGACGTGCCCGCCGACGACTGGGACCGGGTGATCGAGGTCAACCTGCTGGGCACCGTGGCCGTGATCCGGGCAGCGTTGCCCGACCTGCGGGCCAGCGGCGGTCGGGTGGTCACCATCTCGTCCACCCTCGGCCTGCGGGCAGTCAGCGATGCCACGGCGTACTGCGCCTCCAAGTTCGCAATCGTCGGGTTCACCCGCGCGCTGGCCGCCGAGACGGCCGGCCAGATCGGGGTGACCATGGTGATACCCGGCGGGATGCAGACCCCGTTCTTCGACGGTCGCGACGAGCAGTACAAGCCGCCCCCGGATGCCAAGCTCAACCGGCCTGGCGACGTCGCCTCGGCGATCGTGTTCGCGCTGAGCCAGCCGAGCGGGTGCGAGGTCCGGGAACTGGTCATCACGCCGTCGGTCGAGGGTTCTTGGCCCTGATCTCCGGGAGCCGCCCGCGGCTGGTCGTGCTACGCGCTCTCGGACTCGGCGACCTGGTGAGCGCGGTGCCGGCGCTTCGGGCGATCCGCGCGGCCCGGCCAGACCACGAGATACTTCTGGCCACACCGCAGCACTTCGAGCCACTTCTCCGCCTCGCCGACGCGGTGGACCGGGTCCTACCGGCCGCCGGCTTGCAGCCCTTGCGATGGATGGGGCCGCCGCCGGACGTCGCGGTCAACCTGCACGGCCGCGGTCCGCAGAGCCACCGACTGTTGGCCGACGTCCACCCCGGCGAGCTGCTGGCCTTCCGCTGCCCCGCAGCCGGCCACGAGGGACCCGATTGGAATTCCGCCGAACATGAGGTGCAGCGCTGGTGTCGACTCGTGCAGCAGGGCTGGTCGTGCCCGGCCGATCCAGCCGACCTCCGGCTGCGGCCTCCGCGCTCGGCCGACGCTGACGCCGCCGCCGTTGTGGTGCACCCCGGCGCCGCGTTTCCCGCCCGGCGGTGGCCGCCCGAACGTTTCGCGGAGGTGGCCCGCTGGGCGGATCAGCGCGGGCTGCCGGTGCGGATCACCGGGTCCACCGACGAGGTCGACATCGCGCGAGGAGTCGCCCGGATGGCGGGTCTGGAGGAGGCGGCGCTGGTTGCCGGCCGAACCTCGATCCGGGCCCTGGCCGAGCTGGTCAGCACTGCCCGACTGGTCGTGAGCGGAGACACCGGAATCGCCCATCTTGCCTTCGCCTTCGGAACCCCGTCGGTGACGATGTACGGGCCGACGTCGCCGGAGCTGTGGGGGCCTCCGCAAGCCGGCCCGCACGTGGCGCTCTGGAACGGCGTGGCCTCGAAGCAGCCTTTCGCGCTAGAGCCCGACCCGGCACTTCTCGCGATCAACGCTGACACAGTCGTGGCAGCAGCCCAGCGCCTCATCTCGCTGTCGGTGACCGACGCGCACCGGAGCGGATCCTGAGCCAGTGCGGCGCAGGCGAAATGCGCCGTTTCGGGTCTGCGGTAGCGGTAGCGTGCGCGCCGTGATCAATGGCCGGGGCTGGCGGGGCGCGGCGGTCATTGTGACAGCCGGCGTGCTGGCCGGATGTAGCTCGCTCAGTCCCGACGGAAGTGTCGCCGGTGACGTGGCGCTTGCCTTCTCCGTCGCCCTAGAAGACTCAGATGCCGAGCAGGCATGCCAGTTGCTGGCGGAGAGCACCCGCACCGAATTGGAGAGCTCCGCCGATGCACCGTGTGACTCCGCGATCATGGACGAGGATCTCCCGACCGCCGACGCGGTGGTCGAAGTGGCGGCCTACGGCCGAAATGCCCGAGCCATCCTCGACGGTGATGTCGTGTTTCTGACCATAGAAGCCGGAGAATGGAAGGTTCTGGCGGCCGGCTGCGAATTCCAGTCGAACGAGCCCTATGACTGTTCGCTGAAGGGCGGCTGACCGCTATGCGGGTGATGTTCAGCTTGTGCCTGATCCTGGTCTTCTCCGGATTGGCGTACTTCACCGTCGTCGGACTGCTCAACCGATGACAGACAACTCGAGCAGAGGTTTTCTACGTGACAACGGCCTGAGCCTGTTCTTCGGCACGATCTTCCTGCTGGCGCTGGTGGGACAGGGCCTTACCGGGCACGCGGCGTACAACAACGAGGCGCTCAGCGACGGAATAACCCCCGTTTCGCTGTTGAGGTACCTGACCTCGTCGACCTTCGCCGTGGATGTCACGGAGAACTGGCAGTCGGAGTACCTGCAGTTCCTGCTCTTCATCCTCGTCACCGTATGGCTCCTGCAACGCGGCTCGCCGGAATCCAAGGAGCTGGACAACGCCGGGCTGGAGTCCGACAAGGACCAGATGATCGGCAAGTACGCCAAACGCGAGTCACCGAAGTGGGCAAAGGTCGGCGGACCGCGCCTGCACGTCTACTCGAACTCGCTCGTCCTCGTCATGGGCATGATCTTCTTGCTGTCCTGGCTGGCCCAGTCGATTGCCGGGCAGGCTGCGTACAACGAGGAACAGTTGGCCGAACTCCAGGAACCGATCAGCTGGACGAGTTATCTCGGCTCGGCGGATTTCTGGAACCGCACATTCCAGAACTGGCAGTCGGAGTTTCTGGCGGTGGCCAGCATGGTGCTGCTCGCGATCTACCTGCGTCAACGCGGGTCTCCGGAGTCCAAGCCGGTGGGAGCCGCCCACACGTCCACGGGTGTGGAGGGCTGAGCGGCTCCCGAACTACTGCTGGTCTGGCTGGGCGAGCCGGGTCCCGTCGAGGTTCTCCAACAGTTCGGCCACGTCCTCGAACACCTGAATCGCGCCCGCCTCCTGCAACTCCGCCGCCCCGAAACCGCCCGTACGGATCCCGATGCACTGCCAGCCCAGGGCTGCGGCAGCCTCGATGTCGTAGGTCGAATCGCCGACGCAGACGGCCGCCTGGCCACCGATCTCATCCAGAGCCGCCCGCAGGATGTCCGGCGCCGGCTTGGAGTCCTCGGCGTCGTCAGCGCTCGTCCACCCGTCCACCTGCTCCTGCCCGCCCAGCAGTTCGATCGCGGCGCGGGTGTGATCGGGCTTCCCGGACGTAGCAAGTCCTACCCGCCAGCCACGCTCGCGCAGTTCGGTCAACAGGGCGCCGGCACCGTCGAAGGCACTGACCTCCGGCAGGAGCTTGTCGTACTCTCGCTGCCAGCCGTCCCGCAACGCGTCGCCGAGGCGAGCCTCGACCTGATCCCCGGCCACCGCCGCCACCAGTCGGTCCCCGCCCATGCCGATCGCCCGGTGCAGCCGCCACATCGGGATCGCCAGCTCATGCTGGGCGAACGCGCGACGCCAGGCCAAGGCATGGAAGTAGGAGGAGTCGATCAGGGTGCCGTCGACGTCCAGCAGCACGCTGTCCAGCAGATGGTCGGTCATCCGCGGCTAGTTGAGGTGTCGTTCGGGCAGCCGCGCCTGCAGCCGCCCGTCGCTGACCCGAGTGGACAGCGCGATTGCCGGGGCCACCGCCGGGCCCCGTACGACCTGCCCGTCAGCAACTGCGAATGTGCTGCCGTGCCAGGGACAGACCAGGCAATCCTGGCCGCCGATGTCGACGAGTTTCCCGCTATGCAACGGGCCGCTGAGATGCGAGCACACGTCCACCAGGACATGCGCTTGCTCGCCGCGCCGCAGCACGCACAGCGGCGCGGGTCGGTCGTCGCTGCCCGGGTGGACGCGGAGCACCGGTTGTCCCTCGGGTAGGTCGTCGAGCGGACCGAGGTCCATCCAGTCCTGGCTCACGGCGCGGGCAGCGGTCGCTGCGTGTGAGGCCCCGGAGGCTTGGTGATAGGCCAGATGCCCGCCGATGCCGGCCGAAACCGACGCCACGCTGAGTCCGGCGTAGGCCAAGCCACGCCCGCGTCCATGGTTGCCCCGGGCCCGCGCGAGGAACGACGCGACGTAGAGACCCAGTGCAACTGAGTTCATCATGGCGTGCACGACCCCTACGCGTTTCTGACCGACGTCGGACTCCGACCAGTCGGCCGCCCCGGCCATCGCTGTCGGAACCGCGGCGGCGATGCCGGTGCCGATCAGCAACTGAGCTTCCTTGTGATGGCCGGGCAGCACATCCAGCAGTCCGGCCGACATCCAGGCTCCGATCGGCACCTGGGCCAACGGCGGATGAACTGGATGCCCGAGCCACACGCCGTGCAGCACGTCCTTCAGTGCCTGCGGGCGCAGCAGCCGGTTGACCAGATTGTTCAGCGGAGTGACGAATGTGTCGAGACGACCGGCGTCGGCCATCCGGTCCAGGGGCGTCGAGATGGTCATGCCGCTCCGTGCCCCGGAACACCCCCGATCATGCGCGAGCGCGGCTACGTCCTCGGCTCCGCGCTGGCTGCCCATCCGGACCACTCGCGTACGACGAACCGAATCAGTGCGTCCCCCGGCGGCTGGGGACCGTACTGCTCGTACTTTCTGCGCAGGGCTGCGATTCCCGTTTCGTGCTCGGTGCCGGCGGTCAGCACCTCGGCGTACGCGTCGGCTCGTACCCACCACAACTGCGCCCAGTCCTCGGCGTACCGATCGGCGAGCAGGCTGACCCGAGGTTCGCGCTCGATTCGGCGCAAGCGAGCCAGGTCGGCGGTCGACTTGGGTTTGTGGTCGACCGCGGAGAAGATGACGGCCGGCGCGCCGAGCTCTCCCACGACGACGAAGGTGATCGGCACCAACCGCGGTGACCCGTCTTCAGCGACGGTCGCGAGCCGGGCCACCCGGGACCCGGCGAATCGAGCCCAGCACTCGTTCTCGGTTAGCCGCATACCCGCAGCCCCGGCGTTCTGCTCATGTCGGCCGGCGGTACGGCCGATCGGAAATGGTGCCGTCAGCCAGCCCGGCGACGATCGCATCCCGCGCGGCAGCCGCCCGCCGCGGATCGCCGCCGCCTGAGACGGCGACGGTCAGATCGCCGTGCTGGCCCGCCGCCAGCGTCCATGCCGAAGACCGCGCAGCGTCATCCGCACGTACGCAGAAGATCTTGCGTCGGTCGGCCTCGGCCATGATCGCCGCATTGACTTCCGGCGTGGGTGTGGCCGCGATCGCGTACCAGGCGGTGGCCAGATCGCCGTCGGAATACCGGCGTTCCCACCAGGTCAGCCCAGTTCCGTCGACGGTTTCGCGCAGAGCCGGGGTCAGTGACGAGCTGATCACGACCACCTCTGCACCGGCGACCAGCAGCCCGCCTACCCGGCGCTCGGCGACCGGACCGCCACCGACGACCACGACCCGGCGACCAGCCAGCCGCAGCCCCACCGGGTAGATCGGGTACGGCGATGCCCCCGCGCCGGCGCTCACGTGCCCTCCACATCGGTCCCGGCGGTGCTGCCGCGCGGGCGGCTCGGCTCGGCACCAGCTGGATCACCTGAGGCGAAGGCGGCGACCGCCCCGATGACCAGCACGGCCGGCGGCCGGATGTCCTCGTCGGCCACCACCGCGCCCATTTCGGCCAACCGCATCGTGAGCACTCGCTGCCCGGGTAACCCGCCGTTGCAGATCGCGGCAGCCGGGGTGTCCGGCATTCGGCCGTGCTGGATCAGCGCCGCGGCGATGGCCCCGGCGTTATGGACGCCCATCAGGACCACGATCGTGCCGCGCAGGCGGCCCAACGCCGACCAGTCGACCAACGACTGCGGGTCGCCCGGCGCGAGGTGGCCGGACACCACGACGAACTCGTGTGCCAGGCCGCGATGGGTGACCGGAATTCCGGCTATCGCGGCAACGGCGACCGCGCTGCTCACGCCTGGAACCACTTCGACCGGCAGACCCGCGTCCGCACAAGCCTGGACTTCTTCCATCCCCCTGCCGAACACGAACGGGTCGCCGCCCTTGAGCCGGACCACCCGCCGCCCGGCCCGTCCGTGCTCGATCAACAAGTGATTGATCTGCTGCTGGGCCATCGACCGGCCCTTCGGCAGCTTGCTGGCATCGATCACCAGCACGTCGTCGGCGAGCGAGGCTAGAACGGATTGCGGCGCAAGATGATCGGCAATCACCACGTCTGCCTCACCGAGTAGGCGGCGGCCTCGCAGCGTCAACAGGCCGGGATCGCCGGGGCCGCCGCCGACCAGGGCGATGCCGGCGCCTGTGGTCGGCTCGCCGGCGATGCTGCCGTCCAGCAGGGCACCGACGATGCGATCGCGCAGGGCGGCAGCCGGCCGAGGCTGCGAGCTCTCGCTGTGTACGCCGATCGTGTGCCCGCCATGCCGACCTATGGCCGGAAGCGCTGCCGTGCCGGCGGTCGGGTCATCCCCGCGGGTGCAGAACACCTGCGCTGCTTCTGCCTCGGCGGCAACGGCCGCGTCGATGTCCGGCTTCTCGGTTGCAGCCACGGCGTACCAGGCCTGCGCCAAGTCGCCACCTTCGTACCGACGGCGTTCCCACCGAACTCTCCCGCCGGATGCCAGAGCCGCCAAGGCGGGAGTCGCCTCGGGACTGACGATCCGTACGTGCGCCCCGGCATCCAGTAGGGCGCTCACCCGCCGATGGGCTAGTTCTCCGCCACCCACGACCACACACCGGCGGCCAGAGAGCCGAAGACCGAGCGGAAAGAGCGGGCCGGTCACGGGCCGGCTTCCCCCCAGCCGGCCTTTTCCTGGCCGGACAGTTCCGCGATCTCGCGCATCACCGCGTCGGTCACTTCACGTCGTGGCTTTCCCTTGGCCGCTTGCCCTGCGTACTGCGGGAATCGCAGCGGCTTGCCGAACGAAACGGCGGCCCGATGCGGGCGCAGGCCACGGGAGCCGATCGGCATGATCCGGTCGGTTCCGGTTACCGCCACCGGAACGATCGGACAGTCAGCGGTCAGCGCCAGCCAGGCGACGCCGGTCTTGCCCCGGCCGAGCTTTCCATCCCTCGACCGGGTTCCCTCCGGGTAGATGGCGAAGGCATCCCCCTCGTTCAGTACGGCCATGGCGGTGTCGAGAGCGGCTTGGGCTGCGCGATGGGTGTCCCGTTCGACCGGCTGTGCACCCAGCGTGGCGAACAGGTTGCGGGTCCACCAGCCCTTGATGCCCTGGCCCCGCCAGTACTCCGCCTTGGCCAGCATGGCGACCTTGCGCGGGGAGACCAGCGGAATCACGATACTGTCGATGAACGACAGGTGATTGCTGGCCAGAATGACCGCGCCGGTGGCGGGTACGTTCTCCCGACCGGTGACCCGTGGCCTGAAGAAGAGCCAGAAGAGCGGCTTGAGGACGAACCGGGACATCACGTACAGCAACGGCTGGCTCCTTCCTCCTACCTCGATCGGGAACCGCGAGATGGCTCGCCGTCTGGGCCATGGTCTCGCGCCCGTTGCCCGGCATGAAATCGGGGCGACAGACGGCCGGGTAACGCGCCAGGATGTGCTGCCTATGACATCGGCTATTCACAACATCAACATCGACTGCGCTGACCCATACCGGCTTGCGCTGTTCTGGGCCGAGGTGACCGGGTGGACCGAGCATCCCGACGAGGGCAACGCCCCCGAGGATCCCGAGGCGCTGCTCGTCTCCCCCGACGGGTCGCTGCATCTGCTCTTTCTCGCCGGGCCCGACCCCAAGACCGTCAAGAACCGGGTGCATCTCGATCTGCGGCCGACCGACCGGACTCGCGACCAGGAAGTCAACCGCCTCCTGGAGTTGGGTGCGTCGCTGATCGACGATCGGCGCAATCCGGATGGAACCGGCTGGGCGGTGCTCAGCGATCCGGAGGGCAACGAGTTCTGTGTCGAGCGGAGTTCAGCGCAGCGTTGAGTTTGACTTCCGGGGTCGCTGGGCGCAGCATCCAGACACAACAACTGCATAAGTGCTGGCGCAGGGGAAGTCCGGTGAGAGTCCGGCGCTGACCCGCAGCGGTAGGTCGAGACGCCCATCTGGCGGACCCGACGAGCCCGATTACCTGCCCGAGCACGAGCGACTCCATCACGCCGAGGTCTGCGGGGCGGAGCCCAGGTATCTCACCTGCGCTGACCCCCTTCGCGTCGCACCACACGCGCAAGGGGGTCTTCCTACGTTGGGCGCCCTGGGCCTTCTTCGTCGGATCGCTCACCGGAAGGGCCCACATGTCCGTCAGTTCGCGCGCCGAGGCGCGCGGGTACGCCGCACCAGCCGCGCTGGTCGCCGTACTCACCCTGATCGCAATCCTGTTCCTGCCCGACGCGGCGCTGGCCGATCCACCCACCGAACCGCTGACGACCGATCCGGCAGATGCTGCAGCGGGCTGGCTCAGCGGTGAACTCGTGGACGGCCAGTACCTCACCTCATCCTTCGACGCAGACAGCAACGGCACGATCGACCCCGCTACCGAGGTCTCACCAGATCCCGGCCTGACCGCGGATGCCGTCCTGGCCTTCGCGGCAGCCGGTTCGGCCGGCGACGCCGCCGACGCTGCCACCAACTGGCTCGAGAGCCAGGTAGCCACCTACACCGGCGACGGCTCGACCGAGTCCTACGCCGGACCCTTGGCCAAGCTGATCCTGGTCGCGGACGTCATGGGCCGGGATGCCACCGACTTCGGCGGTCAGGACCTGCTGGCCCGACTGGGCGCCCAACAGTCGCCCGATGGTCGGTTCAGCGACATCTCGGCCTTCGGGGACTTCAGCAGCCCGATCAGCCAGTCCCTGGTGATCATCGCTCTGAACCGGGCCAGTCCGGACGGCTTCCCGCCGGCCGCGGTGGACTTCCTCATCGGGGTCCAGTGTGCCGACGGCGGATACGTCTCCGACCTGAGCGTCTTGCCTTGCGCCACCGGCGAGGTGGACGCCACCGCCTTGGCGGCCCAAGCGCTGCTGGTGGCCGGCCGTGACGAGGAGGCGAGCGACGCGGGCGCATTCCTGACCGGCCAGCAGGCGGACGACGGGTCACTGGGCACCGCCGGCGCGGCAAACTCGAACAGCACCGGCGTCGCCGTACCGGCCCTGCGGGCGTTGGGCGACGCCGAGGCGGCCGACCAGGCCGCCGAGTGGTTGCTGTCGCTACAGGCCGGCCCCGACGAACCGGCCGAGCAGCGCGGCGCATTCTCCTTCGACGCCGGTGGCTTCGATCTGCTGACCGCGACCCGGGCGACCCCCCAGGCAGTTCTCGGGGTCGCCGGGATTGAGTTGTCGGAGCTGGAGGCGCCGAGCGATCCGGCTGCGTACGGGCTTGGCACCCAGGACGGCGCCGCCGAGGCCGGGACGACCGGCGAGGATGCTGCCGCGGGCGAGGAGTCCGGCGGCGGTCGGAGCGTCGGCGTCTGGCTGGGGGTGATCGTGGGAGTCCTTGCCCTGGTCGTGATTGCGGTGCTGATCCGGCGATCTCGCACGTCGCGGGCCTCCCCCAAGCCGTGACCACAGCCCGGGTCCGTTTCGCGAGCAGGGCCGGCGTGGCCCTGCCCGCGGTCGGGCTCGGACTGGCCCTGATGGCTGTCGAACCGTTTCCGGCGCCGGCGCAAGCGGTGGGCTGCCAGGCCAGCCAGATCGCGGTGATCGTCTCCTTCAACGAGTTGGGTGGAGGCACCCGTACCGCGTGCATCGACGATGTCGACAGCGGTTTCGCAGCGCTGGATGCGGCCGGGTACGACGTCACACCCGTGGCGGGACAGCCCTTCGTGTGCCGGATCAACGGTGTTCCGGCCAACGACCCGTGCCAGCGGATCCCACCGGCCACGGCGTACTGGGCCTACTGGACGGCCCCGATGGGCGGCAGCTGGTCCTATGCCACGATCGGGGCCGGCTCTCAGGATCCTGAGCCCGGCGGCGTGCAGGGCTGGTCCTTCGGCGCGGATGCGGAACCGGCGATCGCCCCACCCGATCCGGCCCCGTCTACCAGCGCCGGTGCAGGAGAGTCCGACACGGGTTCAGCGAGCCGGCCGAGTCCCGCGTCAGGGACTCCGCGAGCGGCCTCGGACTCCGGCGTCGGCACACCCTGGGCAGTGCTAGGCACGATCGCCGGGGTGGCCGTACTCGGTGGCGTGGCCTACCTGCAACAGCGCCGCCACAGGCCCGGACCCCCCGCATCGGCGTCGGGGCCAGCCCCATGACCGACGGAGGTTTGCTTGCGCGATGGACGGTCGCCCGGCTGCCGACGCACCCGCTCGCGTGGTGGTGCTGGGCGCTGGGTCTGGCGGCGGCCGCCAGCCGTACGACGAACCCGCTCCTGTTGCTCCTTCTCGTGGCCGCGGCGGCTTTCGTCGTCGTGGCGAGGCGGCCGCTGACGACGTGGGCCCGCGGTTTCCGGGCGTACCTGATCTTCGGCATGCTGGTCGTCGCGGTCCGGACCGTGTTCCATATCGTCCTGGGCGGCGGGTACGGGGAGACCGTGCTGGTCTGGTTACCTGAGATCGTGCTCCCGGACTGGACGGCCGGGATTCGGATCGGTGGCGCGGTCA
>JALZDV010000021.1 GCA_030862345.1 Actinomycetota bacterium
ACTGGGCCGCTGCGAGGACGGCGGCTACGCCATCACCGACCCGGAACGTAGCCAGACGCTGCACTTCGCCCCGATCAACGCACTTGTCGCCGCGTCCCCGCGCGCGATGCTGCCGCTGCGGGCGATCACCGACCGTGCCGGGCATCGCATCGACCTCGACTACGACGCGAGCGGGACGCTCACCGAGATCCGCCACTCCGGCGGCTACCGGATCGGCGTGCAGACCAGCGATGGGCGGATCACCGCCCTGCGCCTGCTGAGAGCCGGCGGCGATACCAGCCATGAGGGCGAGCTGACGCTGATCCGCTACGGCTATGACGAGCGCGGGTGGCTCCGCGAGGTGATCAACTCCTCGGGTCTGCCGATGCGGTTCGACTACGACGGCGTCGGACGGCTCACCGGCTGGCGGGACCGCAACGACGTCGCCTACCACTACCTCTACGACGAGGCTGGCCGCTGCGTGCGCACCTCGGGTGCCGACGGGCACATGAACGGCACTTTCGCCTATGACCCGGACAATCGGGTCACGGTGTTCACCGACTCGCTGGGTCACGCGAGCACGTTCTACTTCAATGAGCTGGACCAGGTGGTCCGCGAGGTCGATCCGCTGGGCCGGGCGACGGTCTCGGTGTGGGACCGCTACGACAACCTGCTCTCCCGGACCGACCCACTCGGGCGTACCACGCATGACACCTACGACGGGGTCGGAAATCTCATTGAGATCGTCCGCCCGGACGACAGCCGGACTCTCGCCGAGTACAACGACCTGCGGTTGCCGGTTACGGTAACCGACCCGGATGGGGTGGTGTGGTGGCAGGCGTATGACGAGCAGGGCAACCGCACCGCCCTCACCGACCCGCTGGGCGCGACCACCATTTACACCTACGACGAGCTCGGTCACCTCGCAGCGATCACCGACGCGCTCGGCCACGTGCGTCGGGTGCAGACCGACGCGGCCGGGCTCCTGACCGCAGTCACCGACCCGCTCGGAGCCACCACCCGCTATGCCCGCGACGGCTTCGGCCGGGTGATCGCGATCATCGACCCGGTAGGTGGGACGACCCGCCTCGGCTGGACCACCGAGGGCAAGCTGGCCTGGCGCACGCTCCCCGACGGGGCGACCGAGCACTGGGCCTACGACGGGGAAGGCAACCTCATCGAGTACGTGGATGCGGTCGGTCAGGTCACCCGCAGCGAGATCGGCCCCTTCGACCTGCCCGCCGCCGAGGTCGGGCCGGACGGGGCGCGGCTGGAGTTCGGCTACGACACCGAACTGCGCCTGGTGAGCGTCACCAACCCTCAAGGCCTCATCTGGCGCTACGACTACGACCCGGCCGGCAACCTCATCCGAGAGACCGACTTCAACCGCCGCACGCTCAGCTACGTCCACGACGACGCCGGGCAGCTCGTGGAGCGCACCAACGGGATTGGGCAAACCACCCGCTTCATCCGCGACCCGCTCGGCAACGTAGTCGAGCAGCAGTCCGGCGATGCGGTCACCACGTTTGGCTACGACGCCGCCGGGCGGATGGTGCGCGCCGTCAACGCCGACGCCGAGGTGAGCTTCGACCGCGACGCGCTGGGACGGGTCCTGGCCGAGACCTGCAACGGCCGCGTCCTCGCCTCCACCTACGACACCTTGGGCCGACGCACCCACCGCCACACCCCCTCGGGGGCCGAGAGCATCTGGGAGTACGGCGCAGGCGTGGCGCCGCTGGCCCTGCACACCGCCGGGCGCACGCTGCATTTCAACTATGACCCCGCCGGACGTGAGATCGAGCGTCACCTCGGCGCTGGCGGGATCCTCACCCAGTCCTGGGATGCCAACCACCGGCTGGCGTCCCAAACCCTCACCGCAGGCGGGCTCGACCACGGGCGGCCCACCTCCCCCCGGGAAGCGCGGCTGGTGCAGCGCCGATCCTACGGCTATCGACCCGACGGCTACGTCAGTGACATCGACGACCAGCTGTCCGGCGCTCGCCGGTTGGGCCTCGACCCGACCGGACGGGTCATCACCGTCCACGGGACCGGGTGGGCCGAGCGCTACGCCTACGACTCGGCCGGTAACATCACCGATGCGGCCTGGCCGGAACCAACGCTGGCCGACGATTCGCAGGCCAGCAACGTCCAGGGCAAGCGCGAGTACGTCGGCACCCTAATCAGCCGTGCTGGAAACGTCCGCTACCAGCACGACGCCCAGGGCCGAGTCACCATGCGCCAACAGAAGCGCCTCTCGGCTAAGGCACATACCTGGCACTACACCTGGAATGCCGACGACCGCCTGGCTGCGGTCACCACACCCGACGGCCACCACTGGCACTACCGTTACGACCCTCTCGGCCGCCGGATCGCCAAACAACGCCTCGGAGACGATGGCGTAAGCGTCGCTGAACAGACCAATTTCACCTGGGACGGCACCATCCTCGCCGAACAGACCCACAACAGCGGCCCGGACGACGCCGGTCGGAGGACCGTGTGGGACTGGAAACCCCACAGCTTCCGCCCACTCACCCAAACCGAATGCGCCCCGCTACGCGACGCCCCACAGGAATGGGTCGACGAGCAGTTCTACGCCATCATCACCGACCTCGTCGGCACCCCCACCGAAATGGTCAACGCCGACGGCACCCTCGCCTGGCATCCTCGTACCACCCTCTGGGGCATGGTTATAGATCGCAGTACGGACGGTGCTTCCTGCCCGCTACGCTTCCCCGGCCAATACTTTGACCCCGAAACCCAGCTAAACTACAACTACCACCGCTACTACGATTCAACCACCGGCTGCTACCAGACCGATGATCCCATCGGCCTGGACGGCGGAATTGACACCCGTAGCTATGTCCCCAACCCTACGGTTTGGCTAGACCCGCTCGGCCTGATGTCCTGTGGTAACAAGCTGACGTCGCGACAAGCCCGTCGGGAGGCGATGCGGGAGCACGGCATTCCTACAAGCCAACAGCCCGCCACTCAGTTAAAGACCGAGGCTGGGTACCAGTACCAATATGATGTTCCCCAACCTGGAGGAGGCACCCGTAGGGTAGCGGTTACGGACCAGACTACCGATCGAGTTCCTAACCATGGGCCGCACTGGGAAGCTGGAACGGTGAAACCTCCTGCCGAGTATGGAAAGGATCCTCTCGACAGAGTGCGCGTACGAAACGAGGGTAAGACGAAGGTAGAATATGGTGAGTGATGACAGCCAGTCGTCGTCTTCACTTCGGAAGGCGAGACTGAGCCTGCTGCTACGCCAGCGTGAGGGCGAAGCGGAGCGCATACGCCTTAAGGACTTTCTCGGGATTGTCCCACCTGACGAATGGCGTCTTTTGTCCTTATCTGACTCGGACGTTATGAGCGCGAAATTGTTCGCGGCCGTGCGTTCTGCCCGTGATAGTGGTCTACTACTAACGAAAATCGAGCTATCAGCATCAGAGTTCGAGGACGAGTTCCGGCGAGTGCTCGAACATTGGCCGGAGGGTGACCCAATTCTGGTGGCTTTGAGTAACGTTTCTCAAATAGGCCTTCTCGAAATTCGCTCGGGTGTCCTGAGTGGTATCGCCCATAGAATCATCGACTTCGATCGTGACTCGCTGGTTGCAGTGAGCAAGGACATGTCCTCCGGGGTGATCGCTCAACGATTTGAACATGGCCGGGATGTCTGCTACGAGCTTGAGTCTTGGGGACCTTGACCTCGGTTGTTAACTCACACTGCCTCGACTGAGCCCGCAATCGCGGAGGGATACATGACAACATTTGCCAACCATTCGGAGAGTCCAGATTCGCGTTGGTGGGAGGTCCGAGGATCGTTGCGTCTAGCTTTGTTGCGGCTGGATGGTCAGGTGGGGGCGGTGGTGAACGCTGAGAAGCAGGTGGCCGGCCCGGCTGCCGCGTCCGGCGATCTGGTCGAGCAGCTTGGGCGGATTGCACAGGAGATGGGCCTGGATGCGACGGCTGAGCAGTCGGACGAGGCGTTCGGGTTCGGGCCCGTCAAACCGGGTTTCACTCGGGAGGCGGGATCGTTCCGACGGCAGGTTCCGCTCCCCATGGGGTCGGGGAACCCGGGAGAGTGAGCGACTGGTGAGCAGCCCAACAGCGAACAGCGTCGACGGGAAGGCCGGGCCGGTCGGGTGGTCATTGCTGTTGCCGCCTGGATGGTGGCACGTGCCGCTGGACGAGCGCCGCGGGCAGTCGGTTACGGCACTGCTCGACCACCAGCTGGCGTCATTGCCGCGGGACCGGATCGTCGCACTGCGTCGTGAGCTGGACGGGGAGATTATCCGCTTGGCAGAGCGGGCGGCCGCAAACGGCGCGACCGACATGTACCTGAACGTCGATCTGGTGCGCGGGCTGCCGGTAGCGGCCTCGTGCCTGGTTACAGTAGTGCCGGTCGGGTTCGGGACCTCCCTGCCCGCCACCGAGTTGGCTGCGCTGATGGGTGACCAGCCGGGGGACGAGGTGGGCGTGCTGGAGGTGGCGGGGGCGCCGGCGGCCCGGGTGCGGCGGAGGGAGCCGTTCACCGACGGCGAAGGTCTGTCTACCGGGGAGCTCGCGGTCACCCGTCTGCAGGTGTACGTACCCGTGCCGAACTCGGCGGAGATGCTGCTGCTGTCCTTCAGCACTCCGATCGACCCGATCGCCGACGCGATGGTGGCGCTGTTCGACGCGATCGCCGGCTCGCTGCGGTGGAAGCAGACGTGACTGGCCTTCGGCTCGACCCCGATAGCCACTGGGTCCAGGTGGACCTGGCAGAGCAGCCGCGGGAGTGGGCGGCGGATACCGTCAACCGGCGATGGGCTGCCCAGCGACTCGACCCCGACCCGCACCGAACCGAGACGATCACGGCGAGCCTCACCCGGATCGTTGGTGCGTTGGAGGCGGCCGACCTCCACGCGGCGCTGCTGCTCTACCCCGCCGCCGACCAACCGGTGGTCACTGTGGTCGGACTGCGAAGCTTCCCCGCACCACCCGGGCTCACCCTGGAGGCACTGGGAGAAGAGCTCAACGTGCCCGAGGACGTGCTGGAACGTCCCCGCCAACGGTCAGTCATCGGAACGCCCGCCGGATCCGCAGTGCGGGTGGTCCAGCGCTACGGGGAGCCGCTGGCCCCGGATGGGGTGGTGGAGATCCGCGACCACGTCGCCTACGGCTGGCTGGTTGCCGACCGCGATCAGACCAAGGTGGTCATCGCATCCACGGCCTTCGTCGACCTGGTGGCCGCTGGCACATGGATCACGGCGGTTGACGAGTTGGCTCAGTGCCTGACAACTTAGCCTCTCGCGGATCGCTCCCCACTCGGGCAGAGTAGGCACTACATACGGTCTCAGGAGGGGAAGCCAATGTCAGGGACCGACAACGGGCCGAAGGGCTCAGGTCGTCGCTGGTGGGAGATTCGGGGTGGCCGTGAGCCCGACGAGGGACGCTACGGCGACCTCGTGACGGGCGGGCAGGGGCGCAGCAGGCCGGAGCGGTCGCTGTCCGTCGGCGCCAATCCCTCGGACGAGTCCCGCCATCCGCGGCACCGCTTCCTGTGGCCGGTCGTCTCCGTGGTCGCGGTCGGCGCGCTGATCGTGGGCGGTGGGTTCGGCGTATCGAAGCTCAGGGCCAAGTCTGCGAGTGAGCTCACGTCTCCGGTAGCGGCCGCACCGGGCAGCGCGCAAGGCGAATCCCCGGCTCCGCTGGACGACCTGCCGGACGTCGGCGGCGGCATGTTGCCGACGTTGGAGGGCGCGGGCGGTGTACCGGACGGGACAGGCGGGGGCTCGGACGGGTCAGCCGAGGGCTCGGACGGGAACCAGGGAAGTCAGCCGACCGGGACGCCGACCTCCGGCTCGAATACGCCCCAGCCGGTCCCGTTTCTCGAGGTGAGTCGGCCGGCTCCCGCTGCACCCGAGCCACAGCAGGACGGACCGCCCGTGCCCGGTAACGGCTGCGCGACGATCGGCACCGGCGTGTACGCCTGTGTCGTCACCCAGGACGCACCTGCCTACCCGGCCGGGGCGAGCAAGCCCACGGCCCGCCTGCCCGCCGACCGGTACCGGTTCCTGTGCCAGTCGGATGGGTCGGTGTACTCGATCGAGAATCGTACCAACCACTGGTGGGCATGGATGGAGACCAGCAGCGCCGGAGTATGGATCCCCGTCATCTTCCTCAAAGGTAACAAGGACGATTCGCCCCAGCCTGGGCTACCGGTGTGTGGCAGCGAACCGGCCCCTATCGCGACCAGTGCTCCGACAACCACCTCGACGTCGCCTGAGACCCCGTATTCGAGCCGAGCATCGGTGCCGTCCGCCAGCTCCAGCGCGAATCCCAACTGACAGCGGCGCCCAACTGACAACGGTGTCAGCCCGCCACCGGCACCTGAATGGTGATCAGCTCACCGTCGCCGAGGTGTAGCACGCCGCGACCGGGGTGGACGGGCTGGCCGATGACGCTACGGGGCACCCGGGCGCCGATCAGGTCACCCTCGGTGATGGACTGCGGGGCGAGTAGCAGTCCGCGCCGGGCCTTCTTCAGCTCCACCTGCCAGCCGGAGAATCCGGCGCAGACGCTCTCGGCATCGCCGGCGATCACCAGTGCGCGGCCCGATCCCGAGCCGGCCCGGAGCAACGCGCCCAGCTCGTTCCCCGCCTCGGCATCGCGCAGCAGCTCGGCATCGTCTATGAGCACGACAGCCCGATCACCGGCAGTGGCCAGCGCCTCGGCCAGCTCCGCCGTTCCCAGACCGGGACCGGTCAGTACCGGGACATCGCTGAGGTCGCGCAACGGAGACTGCCGCGGCGCGACCGCGACGATCC
>JALZDV010000043.1 GCA_030862345.1 Actinomycetota bacterium
GGCAGGCTCGGCAACTGGTTCAACAACGAGCTTTATGGCGCCCCGCTCGATGCGCCGTGGGCGCTCACCATCTACCGCTGGGACTCCGGTGTCGGCCAGGCGATCCGGGATAGCACCGGAGAACCACTGGTGCTGGGCACATTCCATCCCACATTCCTCTACGAGCTGCTGTGGAATCTCGGCGTGGCCGCGCTCGTGATCTGGGCCGATCGCCGCTTCAACCTCTCCCGGGGGAGGGCCTTTGCGCTCTACGTCGCCGCCTATTGCGCTGGCCGGGTGTGGATCGAGGCCCTGCGGGTCGACCCGGCCGAGTTGGTTCTGGGCCTGCGACTGAACATCTGGACCTCGATTCTGCTCTTCCTCGGCGCGGTCGCCTGGCTCGTATCCCACCGTGGTCCACGCGAGGATCTGACGCCCAGGCCTCGAGATCGGGCTGGCGGGAGGGATCAGGACGACGACGAGGCCCTCGGACCATCCGGATCGGTGCAGCCGGCGGACGAAGAGGAGCTGCTCAGCGAAAAGCCGGTCGGTCGGACGCGCCTAGGGCGCTCGTCGAAGCACAGGCACTCTGACCTGTAACCTGAACGGGTCATGACT
Source organism: Actinomycetota bacterium (assembly GCA_030862345.1). GTDB lineage: Bacteria > Actinomycetota > Actinomycetes > Mycobacteriales > Geodermatophilaceae > JACCQS01. Next base: position 598 of record JALZDV010000043.1, read on the forward strand.
CGGGCCGTCGACGTCCCGATGGTGCCTATCCAGAGCAGGCCACCACCGATCCGGATCATCTGAGCAGTTCGCTGCCCTGCTTCCGGTTGAACCCAGACGACGGAGCGTGAACGTGCGACCCTTCTCCGCCCTCCCGGCCCGGCAGGGTCTCTACGATCCGGCCAACGAACACGACGCCTGTGGCGTGGCCTTCGTCGTCGATACGAAGGGCATCCGATCGCGTCGGATCATCGATGCCGGGCTCACCGCGCTGGCCAACCTGCAGCACCGTGGCGCCGCCGGATCCGAACCGACCTCTGGTGACGGCGCCGGCATCCTGACCCAGATCCCGGATCGGCTCCTGCGCGAGACGGTCGACTTCCAGCTGCCCCCGGTCGGCCAGTACGCCATCGGCATCGCCTTTTTGCCATCCGGGCGGGACGCGCGCCGCGCCGTCACCGAGCTGGTGGCTGACCTGGCGGCCGAGGAGGGCCTGCGGATAGCCGGTTGGCGTGGGCTGCCGGTCGACCCGATGGGTGCCGGTGTCGGCCCCACCGCGCGCGGCTGCATGCCGTACTTCACCCAGCTCGTCGTCGCGGCCGCCGAAGGTGAGCTGGATCTGCTGGATCTCGAACGGCGCGCCTTCGTGCTGCGCAAGCGAATCGAACGGGCGACCGCGGAGCTCGGCCGCGAGACCTATTTTGCGTCGCTGTCGGCCCGCACTATCACCTACAAGGGGATGCTGACCACCAACCAGCTCAAGGTTTTCTTTCCGGATCTACGCGATGCTCGCTACGAGTCGGCTCTGGCGATGGTGCACAGCCGGTTCTCCACCAACACCTTCCCGTCCTGGCCGCTGGCCCACCCGTACCGCTACATCGCGCACAACGGTGAGATCAACACGATCAAGGGCAACCGCAACCGGATGCACGCGCGCGAGGCACAGCTGGCCAGTGACCTTATTCCCGGCGATCTGGAGCGGATCTTCCCGATCTGCACCCCGGACTACAGCGACTCGGCCACCTTCGACGAGGTCCTGGAACTGCTGCATCTGGGCGGGCGGAGTCTGCCGCACGCGGTGCTGATGATGATCCCGGAGGCCTGGGAGAACCACGAGGAGATGGATGCCCGGCGCCGCGCGTTCTACCAGTTCCACGCCTCGGTCATGGAGCCGTGGGACGGACCGGCCTGTGTGGCATTCACCGATGGCACGGTGATCGGCGCGGTGCTGGACCGCAACGGGCTGCGCCCCGGTCGGTGGTGGGCCACCGACGACGGACTGGTTGTCCTGGCCAGCGAGGTGGGCGTGCTGGACATCCCGCCGGACCAGGTCGTGGCCAAGGGCAGGCTGCAGCCCGGGCGGATGTTCCTGGTCGACATCGAGCGTGGCCGGATCGTGGAGGACGACGAGATCAAGGCCGAACTCGCCGCCGAGCATCCCTACGACGAGTGGGTGCATGCCGGTCTGCTCCGCCTTCCGAGCCTGCCGGCGAGAGACCATGTGGTCGCCAGCCACGAGTCGGTACTGCGCCGCCAACTGCTGTTCGGCTATACCGAGGAGGAGTTGCGGATCCTGCTGGCGCCGATGGCCGGTACCGGTGCCGAGCCGATCGGTTCGATGGGCACCGACACCCCGATCGCGGTGCTCTCGTCGCGGTCCCGGCTGATCTATGACTACTTCACCCAGCTCTTCGCCCAGGTCACCAATCCACCGCTGGACGCGATCCGGGAGGAGTTGGTCACCTGCCTGTCCAGGGCCTTGGGTCCGGAGCAGAACCTGCTGGAACCGACCGCGGCGTCCAGCCGGAAGATCGTCGTGCCGTTCCCAGTCATCGACAACGACGAGTTGGCGAAGATTCTGCACGTCAACGACGACGGCAATCTGCCGGGCTTCGCCGCGGTTCGGGTCTTCGGCCACTTTGACATCAACAGCGGTGACGTCGACGGGGCTGAGTCGGCCGAGGTCGCGTTGCGCACTGCGCTCGACGACGTCTGCGAACAGGTCTCGCGGGCCATCGACGAGGGAGCCCGGGTGATCGTGCTCTCCGACCGGGACTGCGACGAGGGCAGCGCGCCCATCCCCTCGCTGCTGCTCACCTCTGCGGTCCACCACCACCTGATCCGGGCCAAGAGCCGGATGCAGGTAGGCCTGATCGTCGAGTCGGGGGACTGCCGCGAGGTGCACCACGTGGCACTGCTGCTGGGCTACGGCGCCGCAGCGGTCAATCCGTATCTCGCCTTCGAGACCGTCGAGGACATGGTCGCCGACGGCACCATCGTCGGGATCGAACCCGGTCTGGCCGTGGCCAACTACCTCAAGGCGTTGGGCAAGGGAGTACTGAAGGTGATGTCCAAGATGGGCATCTCGACGGTCGGCTCGTACACGATGGCACAGATCTTCGAGGCCATCGGCCTGTCCGAAGCGGTCGTGGACCGGTACTTCACAGGTACCACCTCGACGCTGGGTGGTGTGGGCCTCGACGTCCTGGCCGAAGAGGTCCGGATGCGCCATCGCAAAGCCTATCCGGACAATCCGACCGACCGGGCGCACCGCCGGTTGACCGTCGGCGGGGAGTACCAATGGCGCCGCGAGGGCGAGGTGCATCTGTTCAACCCGGAGACGGTGTTCCTACTGCAGCACGCCACCCGGTCCCGGCAGTACGAGATCTTCGGTCGCTACACCGATGCGGTGGACGAGCTCTCGGCCAACGCCGGCACGTTGCGCGGACTCTTTACGCTGCGTACCGGCCTGCGGCCGCCCGTACCGCTCGAGGAGGTGGAACCGGTCTCGGAGATCGTCCGCCGGTTCTCCACCGGCGCGATGAGCTACGGCTCGATCTCGGCCGAGGCGCACGAGACCCTTGCCATCGCCATGAACCGCCTGGGTGGGAAGTCCAATACCGGTGAGGGCGGTGAGGACGCCGATCGGTTCACCCCAGATGCCAACGGTGATCTGCGGCGCAGCGCGGTCAAGCAGGTGGCAAGTGGACGGTTCGGAGTCACCAGCGAGTACCTCGTCAACGCCGACGACCTGCAGATCAAGATGGCTCAGGGCGCCAAGCCGGGTGAGGGGGGCCAGCTACCGGGTCACAAGGTCTACCCCTGGATAGCGCGGACTCGGCACTCCACCCCTGGGGTGGGCCTGATCTCCCCGCCACCACACCATGACATCTACTCGATCGAGGATCTGGCCCAGCTGATCCACGATCTGAAGAACGCCAATCCCGAGGCGCGAGTGCACGTCAAGCTGGTGTCCGAGATCGGGGTCGGCACGGTCGCGGCCGGAGTGAGCAAGGCCCACGCCGACGTCGTACTGATCTCCGGTCACGACGGGGGTACCGGGGCCGCCCCGCTGACCTCTCTGAAGCATGCGGGTGCGCCCTGGGAACTCGGCCTGGCAGAGACCCAGCAGACCCTGCTGCACAACGGACTTCGGGATCGGATCGTCGTTCAGTGCGACGGGCAGCTCAAGACCGGTCGGGACGTCGTCATCGCCGCGCTGCTGGGTGCCGAGGAGTTCGGGTTCGCAACGGCGCCGCTGGTCGTCGCCGGGTGCGTGATGATGCGCGTCTGCCACCTGGACACCTGCCCGGTGGGGGTGGCCACGCAGAACCCTGAACTACGCAAGCGGTTCTCCGGTCAGCCGGAGTTCGTCGTGACGTTCTTCACCTATCTCGCCGAACAGGTTCGTGGCTACCTCGCCGAGCTCGGTTTCCGCTCCATCGACGAGGCGGTGGGGCACGCCGAGTTGCTCGATACCGGCGACGCGGTGGCGCACTGGAAGACCGACGGACTGGATCTGACCCCGTTGTTGGCGGTGCCCGAGCTCCCGGAGGGCACACCACGGCGTCGGGTGCGCGGACAGGACCACGGCCTGGACCGGGCGCTGGACAACACCCTGATCCAGTTATGCGAGGGCGCGCTGCTGGACGGCCAGCCGGTTAAGTTGGAGCTGCCGGTCCGCAACGTCAACCGAACAGTCGGCACCATGCTGGGTTCGCTGGTCACCAAGCGGTATGGCGGACAGGGCTTGCCGGACAACACGATCGAGCTGACGTTCACCGGTTCGGCTGGTCAGTCCTTCGGTGCATTTCTACCCCGCGGGATCACCCTACGGCTGATCGGCGACGCCAATGACTACCTGGCCAAGGGTCTTTCCGGCGGGCGGATCGTGTTGCGCCCGGATCCGGCAGCACCGTTCGTACCCGAGTCGAACGTCGTGGCAGGCAACGTCATCGCCTACGGCGCCACGTCGGGAGAGGTGTTCATCCGCGGACTGGTCGGGGAGCGCTTCTGTGTCCGCAACTCCGGTGCGACGGCAGTCGTCGAGGGCGTCGGTGACCACGCCTGTGAGTACATGACCGGTGGCCGGGTCGTCATCCTTGGCCCGATGGGGCGCAACCTCGCCGCCGGCATGTCCGGTGGGGCGGCCTTCGTCCTCGACCTGGCCCGGCACCGGGTCAATCCGGACATGGTCGCGATCGAGGACCTGTCCGACGCGGACCGACGCTGGCTTGCCGACATCCTGCGTACCCATGCTCAGCTGACCGGGTCGACAATCGCTTCCGGCCTGCTGGCCGACTGGCCTCGCCGGGTCGAGAGCTTCTCAAAGATCATGCCCTTGGATTACAAGCGCGTCCTCCAAGCATCACGCCTGGCCAGGGCAGCTGGCCGCGATGTCGACACCGCCGTGATGGAGGCCGCGCGTGGCTGACCCGACCGGCTTCCTCAAACACGACCGGGCCCTGCCCCCGCGTCGACCGGTCGAGCTGCGGCTACGGGACTGGCGCGAGGTCTACGCCGGCAAGGATGCCTTCGGCCCCGAGCAGGTGCGGACCCAGGCGGCGCGATGCATGGACTGCGGTATCCCGTTCTGCCACTCCGGCTGCCCACTGGGGAACCTGATCCCGGAATGGAACGACCTGGTCCGCCGCGATGACTGGCGGGAGGCGATCGAGCGGCTGCATGCGACCAACAACTTCCCGGAGTTCACCGGCCGACTGTGCCCGGCACCATGCGAGGGCGCCTGCGTGCTGAACATCAACGACGATGCGGTGACCATCAAGCAGGTCGAGGTGGAAATCATCGACCGTGCCTTCGAGGAAGGCTGGGTGGGTCCGCAGCCCCCGGAGGTCGACAGCGGCAAGCGGGTCGCCGTTGTGGGCTCGGGTCCGGCTGGCCTGGCCACGGCCCAACAGCTCACCCGCGCCGGCCACCGGGTCACCGTCTTCGAGCGGGCCGACCGGATCGGGGGGTTACTCAGGTACGGCATCCCGGAGTTCAAGATGGAGAAGCGGCACCTGGATCGTCGGCTGGACCAGATGAGCGCCGAAGGCACCCGCTTCGTCGTCAATTGTGACGTCGGCGTAGACCTGAGCGTCGATGACCTCCGGAGGTCCTCCGATGCGGTGGTGCTGGCCGGCGGCGCGACAGTGGCTCGCGACCTGCCGATTCCAGGGCGCGGGTACGACGGCATCCATCTGGCGATGGACTACCTGCCGCTGGCCAATCGGGTCGTCAACGGCGACCTGAGCCGGACTCCGATCGACGCCGCCGGCCGGCACGTCGTGATCATCGGCGGTGGGGACACCGGTGCGGACTGCTTGGGTACCGCGCACCGGCAGGGGGCGGCCTCGGTCACCCAGCTCGAGATCATGCCGGCGCCACCGCAGGCTCGAGCACACTCGAACCCCTGGCCCACCTGGCCGCTGATCATGCGCACCACCAGCGCGCACGAGGAGGGCGGCGAGCGCAGCTTCGCGGTCGAGACCGAGCAGTTCGTGGCCGACGAGCACGGGCGGGTGCGCGCACTGGTTCTGCACGAGGTCGTCATGCTAGGCGGCCGCTGCCTCCCCGTCGAGGGGACGTCGCGGGAGATCCGGGCCGATCTCGTTCTGCTCGCCATGGGGTTTACCGGAGCCCAGCGCGCCGGGCTGATCGATGGACTCGGTGTCGACGTCGACGGTCGGGGCAACGTCGTACGAGACGGGACGTGGCAGTCCAGCGTGCCAGGGGTGTTCGTGGCAGGTGACATGGGCCGGGGCCAGTCACTGATCGTCTGGGCGATTGCGGAGGGCCGCGCGGCGGCCGCAGCCGTCGACGGTCACTTGACCGGGCACTCGATCCTCCCAAAGCCGGTGTCGCCCAGCACGATGGCACTGCGCTGATGACGGTGCAGCGTTGCTGATGGCGCTGCATTGACCAGCTTCGGCCGGCCCTAGGCTCACGGATATGTCACGCCGAGCCAAGATCGTCTGCACCATCGGGCCGGCAACGGCGAGCGCGGAACGCGTCCAAGCGCTGGTGGAGGCCGGAATGGACGTGGCCCGGTTGAACTTCAGCCACGGCAGCCATGACGATCACCGTGCCGCCTATCTGAACGTCCGGCAGGCCTCCGATCGGACCGGTCACGCCGTCGGCATCCTGGCCGACCTGCAGGGGCCCAAGATCCGGCTGGCCAGGTTCGAGGGCGGTCGGGCCGATTGGCCGGCCGGTGCCGAGGTCGTCATCACCACCGACCCGCTGCTGCTGGGTAACGCCGAGCGGGTGGGCACTACCTATCCGGGGCTGGCCGCGGAGGTCGCGATCGGCGAGCCGATCCTGGTCGACGACGGGAAGCTGTCGTTGAAGATCATCGACGTCGCCGGCAACGACGTGCGCTGCTTTGTCGTCGAAGGAGGAGAGGTCAGCGACAACAAGGGGCTGTCGCTGCCGCACAGTGCACTCCGCACCCAGTCCCTGTCGGACAAGGACGCCGACGACCTCCGGTTCGCCCTGCTCCTGTCCGTGGACTTCGTCGCCCTCTCCTTCGTCCGGGATCCCTCCGATGTCGATCCGGTCCGGGCGATCATGGAGGAAGTCGGGATCAAGGTGCCTGTCATCGCAAAGATCGAGAAGCCGCAGGCGGTCGGGCGGCTGCGGGAGGTCGCCAGGGCCTTCGACGCCCTCATGGTCGCCCGCGGGGACCTGGGGGTCGAGCTTCCCCTGGAACAGGTGCCGATGGTGCAGAAGCGGGCAATCCAGATCGCCCGCGAGAACGCCAAGCCGGTCATCGTCGCGACCCAGATGCTGGAGTCGATGCTCACCGCCAGTCGGCCTACCCGGGCCGAGGCATCCGATGTGGCCAATGCGGTACTGGACGGCGCGGACGCGCTCATGCTCTCCGGCGAGACCGGCATCGGACGCCATCCGGTGCTTGCCGTTGCAACGATGGCGCGGATCATCGACTCGGTCGAGAGCGACAGCACGGTCGTACCGTCGCTGTTGGCCGCCCCACGGACCACCGGGGGTGTGCTGACCCGGGCAGCGAAGGATGTCGGCGAACTCACCGGTGCGAAGGCGCTGGCAGCCTTCACCCAGTCCGGTGACACGGTCCGGCGGTTAGCGAGGCTGCACACGCCACTTGCTCTGCTCGCCTTCACCCCGGAGCCGCGGGTGCGCAGTCAACTCGCCCTGACCTGGGGCGTGGAGACCTTCCTCGTTCCCTCGGTGCGGCACACCGACGAGATGGTTCGCGAGCTGGACAAGGCGCTGATAGACAGTGGCCGACTGACCAGAGGTGACCTCGTGGTGATCGTTGCGGGATCACCGCCCAACGTCCCGGGCTCGACCAACCTGATCAGGTTGCACCGCGTCGGTGAAGAGCACTGATGAGGTCGGCGGAGCACGCACAGTCGGCCGTGGAGGCGGGCACGCCGCAGTCCCCGGGGGCGGTGACCGGACAGCCGGCGGTCGACTCCCTGGTGGAACTCCTCGACCTCACCGTCGTCGGCGAGGACGTCTACGAGGGCACCAGTCCGGATGTGTCGTTGCAGCGAGTCTTCGGCGGCCAAGTTGCCGGCCAGGCGTTGGTCGCGGCAGTCCGTACGGTCCCCGAGGAACGGCCGGTCAACTCCCTGCATGCCTACTTCCTGCGGCCGGGAGATCCCTCGATACCGATCCGCTACGAGGTCGACCGCATCCGCGACGGCTTGTCATTCACCACCCGCCGAGTCGTGGCCAAGCAGCTTCGCAGCAACGGCTCGCAGGAGGCGATCTTCCAGCTTTCGGCGTCCTTCCAGCGACCCGAGCCGCCATTCATCGAGCACAGCTTGCCGATGCCGGACGGTCCCGGACCGGCTGACCTTCCGGACTTCGCCGAGTTGATCGCCCCGGTGGCCGAGAGCATCGGCCAGTTTGCCCTCGCCCCGCGCCCGATCGACCGCCGCTACCGGACCAGCCCATGGGAGCCCGAGCAGTCGGCGCAGCCGCAAGACAGCGACGGCTACGTATGGATGCGGGCCGACGGCCAACTGCCTGACGACCCGGCGATCCATGTCTGCGTCCTGACCTTTGCCAGTGACATCTCACTGCTGGAAGCCGGCGCGCGCCGGGCCGGCATCTCCTTCGCCGACCCCGACGTGCTGCCGGCCAGCCTGGATCACGCGATGTGGTTCCATCGCCCCTTTCGGGCCGACCGGTGGTTCCTCTACACCTCGGACTCACCGTCGGCCTCGGGCGGACGGGCGCTGTGCACCGGGCAGATCTGGTCTGCGGACGGCTCGCACATCGCAACCGTCGTTCAAGAAGGCCTCATTCGACGCCGTCGGCCGAGCTGAACTCAACTGCGGGCGGCGACCTCCGTTCGGATCAGCTCCCACACGCGCGCTACATCCTCCCGGTTGGTGCTCGGGGCACCGATGGAGGCCCGGATTACCGTGCGCCCGCTGACCTTGGTGTGGGTCAGATAGCACTCGCCAGATCGGTTCAACGAATCGATCACCGACATGGTGCGGCGATCGGCCTCCTCGTCGTCACGGTGGGGCCAACGCGGTCGGAAGCAAACGAGTGAGAGTGGGTGTGGCGCAACCACTTCGAATCGGTCATCAGCTCGCACCCACCCAGCCAGCTCCTGCGCGAGAGCGACGTGGCCTTCGATGTGCGCGCGCAGTCCCTCGGCCCCGTACCAGCCGATGACCATCCACAGCTTGAGCGCCCGAAAGCGCCGACCGAGTTCGATCTGCCAATCCCGGTAGTCCACAACGTCCCCCGATTCGCTGGCCGCATTGCGGAGGTACTCGGGCTGGATCGACAAGGCACCGGTCAGGTGTCGCCGGTCGCGTACCCAGAACGCGGTCGCGTCGAAGTTTGTGAGCAGCCACTTGTGCGCGTCCGTGCAGTAGGAGTCGGCAAAGTCGGCGACACCGTCGTTGATCCAGCGCAGACCGGGGGAGACCGCCGCAACCCCGGCGAACGCGGCGTCGATGTGCAGCCAGACACCTGATGACCGGCAGATCGTGCCGATCTCGGGCACGGGATCGATGGCGGTGGTGGAGGTCGTTCCGATGGTCGCGGCCACCATCGTGGGGATCAGCCCGGCCGCTCGGTCGGCTGCCATGAGTTCGGCCAGATGCTCCGGCAGCATGGCCAGAGTCATCGGGTCCACGTCGACCACGCGGACGGCCCGAGAGCCCAGACCGGCCATTCGAGCGGCCTTCTCGACCGAGGAATGCGTCTGGCTGGAGGCGTACACGATGTGTGATCCGCTGACCCCGTCGGAAATGCTGGCACCGTTCGTGACCGAATGCAGCGCAGCCTGCAGGGCGACGAAATTCGCACCGGAACTGGAGTCCTGGATGACGCCGCCACCGGGGCCGTCGTTGCGGAATGCAGCCGGCAGATCGAGAAGATCGACCAGCCAGTCGAGCATGACCTGCTCCAGTTCGGTGCATGCCGGGCTGGTGGCCCAGAGCATCCCCTGGACCCCAAGCCCAGAACTCAGCATGTCGCCGAGGACCGACGGGCCCGAGGCATTCGCCGGGAAATAGGCCAGAAACCGTGGGTGCTGCCAGTGGGTGATGCCAGGCAGGATCAGCTCATCGAGATCTGCCATGAGGGCGTTCAGCGATCCTGCGCTGCCCGACTCCGGAGCGGTGGCCGGCAGCCTGGCCCGAAGCTGGCCGGGAGAGACCTGGGACAGCACAGGCATGGTCTCGACCCGCTCCCAGTACTGCGCCACCCAGTCCACGACCCGGCGACCGTGCTCCCGAAACTCGTCGGGACTCATGTGTGGAGCAGAACTCATGCCAGGAACGCTAGCCATTCCGATCGCCGGCCAGCAGATGTGCCCCCGGTGAGACTCGAACTCACACTGGGCGGGTTTTGAGTCCGCTCCCTCTGCCAATTGGGGTACGGGGGCCAGTGGTTCGAGACTATCGGCATCGGGTCGTCCCGATAGAGGGCGTGGAGCCGTACGGAAACCGGAGGCCGCTTGGGCGGGACTGGCATTAGTCTCCCAGCGTGAGTTCTTCCGAGTCGCCAGGCGTGGTGCTCGAGTCGGGCCGCCGCGTCCTCATCGCCGAGGACGAAGCGCTGATCCGACTCGACCTCAAGGAGATGCTGGAAGAGGAGGGCTATCTGGTGGTCGGCGAGGCGGGGGACGGTGCACAAGCCGTCGCGCTAGCCGCTGAGCTGCGTCCGGATCTGGTCATCCTCGACGTGCAGATGCCGGTGCTGGATGGCCTCGCGGCCGCAGCGGAGATCTCTGCCGAGCGGATCGCACCGGTGGTCATCCTCACCGCCTTCAGTCAGCGCGACCTGGTCGAACGGGCGCGACTGGCCGGCTCGATGGCCTATCTTGTCAAGCCCTTTCAGAAGCACGATCTGGTGCCGGCGATCGAGATGGCGGTCTCGCGCTATACCGAGCTCGTAGCACTGGAAAGCGAGGTCAGTGGTCTCACCGAGCGGCTGGAGACACGTAAGGCGATCGACCGGGCCAAGGGTCAACTCATGGTGCAACGCTCGTGCAGCGAGCCGGAGGCCTTCCGCTGGATCCAGCGGGCGGCCATGGATCGGCGACAATCGATGCGTTCCATCGCCGAGGCGATCCTTGCCGGGGAGGGGGACAGCTGACGCCGCTGTCAGGGTGCCGCTTCGGTCACGGCTCGGTCACGGGTCTATCACGGGGTCGCCCTGGGCGTGACTCGGACTTGCCGAGCGACTACGGTGGCGCGGTGCCGTCCTCCGGGCGGATAAAGACGATGCCCGTACTGCGGGCCTGCATGAACACAGGAGTAGACCGGATGGTCAAGGGCAAACTCGGGCGGATCGCTGCCGTATCTACCACTCTGCTGCTTGCTGCCACCGCGTGTGGTGGCGACGACGAGGGGGGCGGTGGCGGCGGGGGTGGCGGCGCCACGGATGAGGCCAAGCAGGTCAATGTCTATGGCTCGGACGGCAACATGGGTAACGCGTTGGGTGAGAAGTTCACCGAGCCGGGCTCACTGGTCAACATGCGTGGTACCACGCCGTTGACCGAGCTCTCGCCGGACTTCACCGATCGGCTGCTGGCGGTGGATCCGGCGCTGGTCGACTTCAACTACGCCGCGGAGACCTACGACGCGGTGGTGCTGGCTGCGCTGGCCGCGGAGATGGCACGGACCAATGATGCGGCGACGTTCGGGCCGTTCGTCAACGGGATCACCGCCACCGGCGAGAAGTGCACCGATTACGCCACCTGCCTAACGATCGTGGCGGCCGGCGGGGATGTCGACTTCGATGGCCTGTCCGGCCCGTTGGCTTTCACCGATCCCGGTGAGCCGGCCGCGGCCTCCTTCGGGATCCTGGCCTTCGGTGAGGACAACCTGATCGACGCCGACCAGACCGAGTACGTGCTGGGTGGTGACGAGGCCAACGCCAGCACCATCGCGCCGCCGGCCGCCCCGGACTACGCGACCGCGCCGACCGGCGGGCCGCTGATTGTCGGAACCCTGCTGCCGCTGACCGGCAACCTGGCCTTCCTCGGCCCGCCAGAGGTAGCCGCAGCCAAGCTGGTGATCGAGGACATCAATGCTGCTGGTGGCGTGCTGGGCCAGCCGGTCCAGCTGATCGAGACCGACTCCGGTGACACCTCGACCGACACCGCCAACACCTCGGTCGACCGGATGATCCAGAGCGGTGTGAACGTGATCGTGGGTGCCGCGTCCTCCGGGGTCACCAAGACCGTGATCGACAAGATCACCGGCGCGGGGATCATGCAGATCTCGCCGGCCAACACCTCCGATGAGTTCACCACCTACAACGACAACGGCCTGTACTTCCGGACCGCCCCGCCGGACCTGCTGCAGGCCCGGGCGCTGGCCGACATCATCCTCGATGACGGAAACGCCAGCGTGTCGATCATCGCCCTGAATGACCCGTACGGGACCGGTCTGGCCGAGAACCTGCGGGAGAACCTGATCGGCAGCGGTCTGGCCGAGGACCAGGTGCCCGAGCCGATCATCTACGACCCGGCGGCTACCTCCTACCGGACCGAGGTCGGCCAGATGGCCGACGTCAACGCCGACGCGATCGTGGTCATCGGCTTCGACGAATCATCCAAGATCATCGAAGAGATGAACGCCCAGGGAATCGGCCCAGCGGGCGCGTAACAGCACTACAACCGCAAGGGGGCCCGGCATCGTCATGGTGCCGGGCCCGCTGCGTGGTCCGACCCGCAGCTGGCCGAGCCGGTACGGGCGTCCGGCGACAGGAAGGGCTGCTCCTCTTGCCCGCTGCTGAACCGACCATCCTGGCGACCTCTGGCGGCTTGCGTCCCGGCATCCGCAGCCGCCTGGCGTTCGCTCCCCTGGTGGAACTTGCCATCGAACTCAGCGGTGTTATCGGACGCGCACCCCGGCTGGTACATCTCGGGACGGCCAACGGTGATCAGCGCTGGCACAACGCCGAGGTCGACGAAGCCGCGCGCACGGCCGGGTTCGACCTCGCGCACCTGAATCTGTTCCCGATGCCGTCGGTGGATGCTCCAGAAGACCTCCTGCTGGGCGCCGACGTCGTCTGGGTGGGCGGTGGATCGGTAGCCAACCTGTTGGCGATCTGGCGGATCCACGGCGTCGATGTCGCTCTGCGTCGCGCCTGGGAGGCAGGCGTGGTACTCGCCGGCGTCAGCGCCGGCTCGATCTGCTGGCACAGGGGCGGTACGACCGACTCCTTCGGTCCGGACCTGCAGGCCGTCACCGACGGGCTCGCCTTGGTGCCGTACGGAAACGGGGTGCACTACGACTCCGAAGCGGCGCGACGACCGTTGGTGCACAAGCTGGTCGCGGCGCGCACCCTGCCGCGGACGTATTGCACCGACGACGGGGTAGGCGTGCTCTACCGGGGCGAGCGATTCGCCGGGGCGTTCACCGAAGCGGCCGGCAAGGGCGCCTACGTAGTCGACCTCGATAGGGACGGTCAGGTGCGCGAGGAACGGATCACGCCGGCTCGGTTGGACTGACCTACTTGGTAGTGGCCAGCGTGCCGAGGTACAACTCGATGACCTTGGGGTCGTTCATCAGTTCCCGCCCGGCGTTGGTGTAGGCGTTGCGACCCTGGTCGAGGACATAGCCACGGTCACAGATCTGCAGGCACCGACGGGCATTCTGCTCGACCATGATGATCGAGACGCCGGTCGCGTTGATCCGACGGCACCGGATGAAGACCTCGTCCTGGTAGGCCGGTGACAGGCCGGCGGAGGGCTCGTCGAGTAACAGGACGGAGGGCTCCATCATGAGCGCCCGTCCCATGGCCACCATCTGGCGCTCACCACCGGACAGAGCTCCGGTCTTCTGCTTACGTCGCTCCCCCAACATCGGGAAGAGCTCGGCGCAGAAGTCGAAACGCTCCTGGAACTTCTTGGAGCGCAGGTAGATCCCCATCTCGAGGTTCTCTTCGATAGTGAGGGAGGGAAAGACGTTGTTGTTCTGCGGGACGTATCCCACACCGTCAGCAACGAGTTGGTGCGCAGGGGCCGACGTGATCTCCTTACCGCGCAGCGTCACTGACCCGGAGCGCACCGGGATGAGCCCGAACAGCGCCTTGAGCAGCGTGGACTTACCGGCACCGTTGGGGCCGATGATGCCGACGAGCTCCCCGTCGTTGAGGAAGAAGTCAGCACCGCGCAGGATGTTGACCCCGGGGAGATAACCAGCGACCAACTCATCGGCCCGCAGCAGCGCGTCTCCGGCCAGTTTGATGTGTTCCTCACGGGTTGCGGCCCGCTCGGCCGGGGTCATGTCCGGTCCCGCGGAGGTCCTCGGGGAGGTCTGCGCACCCTCGCCGGTCGAATCGGTCCCGCTGTCCTGGCCCTCGCCATCCGGGGCGTCAGTCGGGGGCGAGGGCGGGGCGAGCGAAGAAGGCGCCGCAGGCTCGGCCGGCTCGGTGGCGGTCATCACAGGCCTCGTGTCGTCTCGGTGGGCAGGTCGGCGTCCTCGGCCTTCTCGGCGGCAATGGCCGCCTCAGCCTCGGCAAGGACCAACTCCTCCTCCTCCACGGTAAGCGGTGCGTCGTGATGTGCGCCCAGGTAGGCATCGACGACCGCCCTGTTCTGCGAGATGGACTCCGGTGGACCCTCGGCGATCACCCGCCCGGCGGCCATCACGACCACCCAATCGCTGATGTCGCGTACGACGTCCATGTCGTGTTCGACGAAGATCACCGTCATGCCCTGCTCGCGCAGGTCCTTGACGTGGCCGAGCAGGCTCTGGGTCAGCGCGGGGTTCACGCC
>JALZDV010000055.1 GCA_030862345.1 Actinomycetota bacterium
CCACAACACCTCCCCGGCACTGGTCAGCTCGTCCAGCATGGCTGGGCTGTAGTCACGCACTCTGGCCGGTAGAACCAGGGTCTCCAACGCCGAGGCCGGGACGAGCGCACCGGCCAATTGCTCCACGACGGTGAGCACCCCGTCCACGCCGGAAAGGCGCGGGCCCACGCCCTGCCAGATCGGCAGAAAACGCCCAAACGTCTGCGCCTCGACCGGCTCGACCTCTTTACGCAGGGCCGCCAACGAGCGACGGCGGATCATCCGGAGAACTTCGGTGTCGCACCACTCCAACCCCGAACCCTCCGGCCGGAACTCGCCGCTGGTGATCCGGCCGGCGCCGCCGAGGCGGCTCAGCGTCGCAGTCACGACGGCCACACCCAAGCCCAGCCGGCGCCCACACTCCTCGGCATGGAAGGGGCCGGAGGTACGGGCGTAGCGCCCGATCAGGTCACCGAGCGGATCTGCCACCGGTTCGGTGAAGACCTCCGGGACCCCGACCGGCACGGCGACCCCGAGGGCATCCCGAAGGCGCCCGGCATCCTCGATCGCAGCGAATCGATCCTCCCCGGCGACCCGCACGGGCAGAATCCGCCGGGCGGTGACCAACTCCTCTAGCCAGGCCGTGGACACGCCGCGGGCGGCGGCCTCATCCGCGCGCAGATCGCCCACCAGCCGGAACAAGTCGGCCGCCGCGTCCACGTCACGCGGATGCCGATCGAGGGGCAGCCGTTGGATCTCGCTCTCCACCTCGAGCAGCGAGGTGAGGTCGAGCAGTTCCCGCAGTTCGGCCTGGCCGAGCAGTTCGGCGAGCAGCGTGTTGTCCAGGGCGAGGGCCTGGGCCCGTCGTTCGGCCAGCGGCGCATCGCCGTCGTAGATGAACGCGCCGACGTAACCGAACAGCAGCGACTGCGCGAAGGGCGAGGCGTTGTCCGTCTCCACGTCGACGACCCGGATCCGACGCGAGTTGATGTCGCGCATGAGCGTGACGAGCCCGGCCACGTCGTACACGTCTTGCAGGCATTCGCGTACGGTTTCCAGTACGATAGGGAACGAGCCGTAATCGCTTGCTACACCGAGTAATTGGGCGGCTCGTTGCCGTTGTTGCCAGAGCGGGGTGCGCCGGCGCGGATCGCGGCGCGGCAGTAACAGCGCCCGGGCCGCGCACTCGCGGAACCGCGAGGCGAACAGAGCCGATCCGCCCACCTCGGAGGTGACCGCGGCTTCGACCTCGTCGGGCTCCAGCAGGATCAACGCGGCCGACGGCGCTTCCCCGGTGGTGTCCGGGAGCCGGAGGACGATCCCGTCATCGGAGTGCATGGCTACCACGTCGGTGCCAAGTTCTTCCCGCAGCCGAGCGGTCAGGACGAGGGCCCACGGCGCGTTGACGGGCGCACCGAACGGGGAGTGCACCACCAACCGCCAGTCGCCGAGTTCGTCCCGGAAGCGCTCGACCACCAACGTGGCGTCATCGGGCAGATGCCCGGTTGCCTCGGTCTGGTCCCGGAGGTAGGCCAGCAGATTGTCGCTGGCCCAGTCGTCCAGCCCAGCCTCGGCCAGCCGACCTCGCGCCTTGCTCTGCGCGCCGTCGCGTTGATTACCGATCTCGCGGAGGAATGCGCCGACCGCGCGGCCGAGTTCCAGCGGTCGACCGGGCGCGTCACCGTGCCAGAACGGCATCTTTCCCGGCTGGCCGGGCGCCGGGCTGACGATCACGCGATCGTGGGTGATGTCCTCGATTCGCCACGAGGAGGAGCCGAGCAGGAAGACGTCGCCGGCCCGGGACTCGTAGACCATCTCCTCGTCGAGTTCGCCGACTCGACGGCCCACCGTGCCCGGATCGCCGACCAGAAACACGCCGAACATCCCCCGATCGGGGATCGTGCCGCCGCTGGTCACGGCCAACCGTTGGGCACCCGCGCGGGCCGTGACTGTGTCGCTCACCCGATCCCAGGTGACCCGCGGGCGCAACTCGGCGAAGGCATCCGAGGGATACCGGCCGGCCAGCATGTCCAGGACCGCGTGCAGAGCAGATTCAGGCAGGCCGGCATACGGCGCAGCCCGGCGCACGAGCGTGCCGATCTCGTCAACGGTCAGCGGGGTGAGTGCGACCATCGCGACGATCTGCTGGGCCAGCACGTCCAACGGATTTCGGAGATAGCGCAGGGATTCGATCTGGCCCGACTGCATGCGCTCGGCCACCACCGCGGTCTGCAGCAGGTCGCCGCGGAACTTGGGGAACAGGACACCGCTGCTGACCGCCCCCACCTGATGCCCGGCGCGCCCGACGCGCTGTAACCCGGAAGCGACCGTGGGCGGTGACTCCACCTGGATGACGAGGTCGACCGC
>JALZDV010000061.1 GCA_030862345.1 Actinomycetota bacterium
GCGCGACCGGGGAGGCGGGTCGTGCCCGGGCCAGCGCCGGCGTGCTGGAGGGGCGGGACACCGCCGCGATGCCCCGCGCCGAGCTGGCCGACCTCGTGCAGCAGCTCACCGAGCAGATGATGAGCGCCGCGCGGGACCTGCAGTTCGAGCTCGCTGCGCGGCTGCGGGACGAGATCGCCGAGCTGAAGAAGGAGCTCCGCGGGATGGACGCCGCGGGCATCCGCTGACGCCGACCCAATCGCGGGCAGCGGCGGCGGTTACGCAGAGCGAGAGGAGCACCGACAGTGGCCATCGGGGTGCAGGCGACGTTCGACGCGCACGACCCGGGCAGGCTGGCCGCCTTCTGGGGCGAAGCCCTCGGGTACACCGAGCAACCTCCACCGCCCGGGTTCGCGACATGGGAGGACTTCGGGAGGCACATCGACCTGCCCGAGGAGCGCTGGGGCGACTTCGCAGCGCTCGTCGACCCGGACGGGGTCGGTCCGCGGCTTCTCTTCCAGCGGGTGCCCGAGGGCAAGATGGCGAAGAACCGGATGCACCTGGACCTCGACGTGGGCGCCCAGGTGTCGGACCCGGAGCAGCGCCGCTCGGTGGTCCGCCGCCGCGCGGAGCAGCTCGCCGCCGCGGGCGGTGCCGTCGTCCGCGAGGTGGACGAGCCGGGCGGCTGGTGCGTCGTGATGACCGACCCGGAGGGCAACGAGTTCTGCGTGCAGTGACCGGATCGGCGCTTCGGGTCTGGTGTGTATCTCGTAACATCACGCAGATGCGCACGACGCTGGACCTCGACAGCTCCATATTGGCACAACTCAAGGAGCAGCAGCGCTTGCAGAAGGACAAGACGCTCGGCAGTTGGCGTCGGAACTGCTCGTCAAGGCGCTCGCGCAGGCGTTGGCGGCGCCAGCAACCGAGCCCTTGGCTGGACCGCGCAACCGATGCAAGCTCACATGGTGGTGCGGCGCGTTACCGCGGTCGGAGGCACGTGTGGTGAGCCCTCAACTGCATCACTGCTCGGTCTCGATTACCGTCGACGCGGCGTCGTCGGTCGACTTCCGCAGTGCCGCGGACAATTCGTCGAGCGCGGTCGCCAGCTCGCGACGTTGTTGATCGCGGTAGCGTCCGCCGCCGACCTCGAACGCCGCCTCGCCGAGCATCCACTCGGCTTGGCGTTGCAGCACCGCAAGCGCCGTGTCCCGGCTGCTCACCGCCTATCCGCCCGGTAGCGGTCCGCGGCCGTGGTTTGGCTGCGGGTCGGGGCGAACCGTGCCGCCGATCGGCGTTTGAGCTCCCGGACTTCGCGGTGATCAGGCAGCCACTACAGCAGAAACAGCGGCCCGACGATCAGCGCCCAGGCCAGCAGCCCGAGCAGCACAACAACCGTGTCACTCATGCCCACACCATCGACCGTGTCCGCGCTCCTGCGGAGAGCAGACCGTGAGGCACCGAGGAGCAGACCAGGGCCTGTGTCAGACTCGCCGAGTGGTCCCCAACCTTCATCTTCGTGGTGCTCGTGAGTCCGTGTCGTCGCCGCGTGTGCCGGGTGCCTGCCTGTGTCGTGTCGAGCTCGCCGAAGCCGTGAACAACTGGCTCTATCGCAATACCGGCCGTTCCGGTGTGCTGGACGGCAACTACATCGCTCGGTTGGAACGCGGCGCGGTGCGCCGTCCTGGCCGCGACTACCGCGCAGGCTTTCGTGCCGTACTGGGGGCGTCGGATGACGCCGAGCTCGGTTTCGTGGTACCCACCCGATCTCATGAGCCGCTGAGAACGCCACAAAGCACCGATCTCGACCCAGCTCGGGAAACGCCAGCCGACGACGAAGCGCCCGCAACCGGTGACTATCTCGATGAGCTGCGCCGCACGATCTCGCACCTCGTCGCGATCGAGGGGGTGCACGGTGGCGCGGAGCTCGCCCCCATTGCGCGCGGCTTCCGCCGATCGCAACGCATCCTCGGTGAAGGCCGGTACCTACCGGCGATCGAGCGCGACCTCGAAGCCGTGACGGCCGAGTTCGGCGAGCTGTGCGGATGGCTGTTGTTCGACGCCGAACGGCAGGACCAGGCTCGTGCGGTCAACGGCGAAGCGCTCAACCTGGCCCACATTGCCGGCGACGCGAGCATGGAATGGTTCATCCTGTCGAATCAGGCACTCGCCAGCATGCACACCGGCCGTGACCGTGAGGCGCTGCGCATCTCGCAGCGCATGACCGACCGCGACGAGCTACCTGGCCGGGTGCGGGCGCTGTTCGACGTGCGCGCCGCTCGGGCGCTCGCCTCGCTCGGCGACGAGACTGCCGCGCTGCGTGCCTTCGACCGGGCACAGTCGGGGTTCGCCGACGCACCACCAACCGCGACCCGATGTGGTCCTGGTGGTTCGACGAGAGGGAACTCGCCGGGCACGCCGGTATGGTGCACGCTGCCCTCGGCAACTACGAGAAGGCCCTGCCGAGCTGGCAACCGCCGTGGAACGCTCCGAAGGGCGCGAACACTTCCGGTGGGCACTCTACATCCATCGGGCAAACCTGCTACGCGCCGCACTCCGGGCGAGCTCGTGGTCTGAAGCCGAACGAGTCGCCACCGCCGTGGCGCCGATGGTCGGCGAGATCGCCTCGGCGCGCACCGAGGGGCTACTCCGGCGCACCGTGGCTTGCCCGGAACAACGACCGGCGTTGCCCTCCACCCTGTCCGATGCGCTCGACCACATCGCCCGGCAAGTCGGGTAACAAGTTCTGCTTACTGGCGCACGCCCGGTTGCCGTGCAGCGGGGCGGGCATCTGCGGCGTGATCTGAGGACCTCTGGCTGGAGGCTGTCCCCCACGTCCGTACCGGGCCTAGTCTGGACTGGCAAGATCGCCTCGATTGTGCCCCTGCCCGTACCATCCCGGCCACGGCCGGGCCTGTCGCTGGAGACATCTGGTGTCGACCACAGGCGTCGATGTTGACGTTGATCTCGTACCACGGCAGCTCCTCGGTCCTGGTGCTCCGGCCCGCCTCAGTGGGCAGCTGAGCATCGGTCACCCAGACACAGTGCTCCTGCGGCCGGACACTCCCGATCTCGAGGCGACGCTGGCACAACGGGTCAGGGACGAGTGCGAGGAGTTCGCTTACTTCCGGACAATCTTGCGTATCACCTTCCGCACCGGAAGCGCTCCCATCGTCCGCGCAGGAGTCTCGGTCTCCCTCGGCCAGCCTGATGTCCTGGGGGTGCCTCCGCCGCTCCTCTGGGCAATGGACCCCCTTCGAGTGTCCACTGACGTGGTGCGGCGCCGGAACATCTCAGGGGGGTCTACCGTCAAGCTCATTCCAGGTGCTTCAGATACCAATGCTAAAGTCGAGAAAGAGGAAACGTACACGTCGACGCTGCCGCATGTCGTGGCCTATGGCGAGGGCGAGAGCATTGCGGAATGGCGGTTCGACGCGACACAGGCGGAGATCATTGACGGCGTCTATCGCCTGCCATTCGTCGCACGTACATCGTGGCGTGTGCGGTGTCGGGCAGAGCTGGTGGTGGCCGCGACGTGCCGTGAACGACTGGGGGGCCTGATCCCCTACCGCGCCGAGCTCCCCCCGGTGGTCGCTACGATCGTCATGGAAGGCAAATGAGTCACGACGCCGTCGACGAGCGAGTTCGAGAACTTGTCCGACTCGTAGTCCTCGTCCGGAGTGGTCGGATCACCGAGCAGGAGGCGCGGCGACGCGCGGCCGAAGATTCGTCTCTTGTTCGGCGGATGGATGTGCCCGCGGCAGCGGCTGCCCTCGCGCAACTTGCCTTGGAGAAGCGCAGCACGGCGCGTCTACTAGCCACGCTGCTGCACACCTGGGTCCTTGTGCATGCCGAAACCGATGACGAAGCCGTGCACGCAAGCAGTCACGCCCTCGTGACGGCCACGACCGAAACCCTGGGCGCGCGCAATGACGGCGCGGAGTATGCTGAGGCTTCCCGCGCCGCGGACCTGCTTGTCGCGCGTACGAGCCGGCCGAAACAGGTGGCGGTCGCCCACTACTGGGCCGGGATGCTGCACCTTGCTCCGTTCGCGTTCGACCCGGCCAACACCGAGTACGGGCTGGACCAACTGATGCGAGGCGCCCCACAACGCTGGACGGACCCCCTCTTCAGCGAGCGGCAGACGATGCCCGAACCGGGGGTGTCCTTGGAACAGGCCGTTACTCACCTGCGAGAAGCCGCCGACAGGCTCGATGCTTACCAACGAGGGCTGGCCCTGACGCAAGGCGCATTCGCCGCTTACTCCTGGCATCAGGCGGGCGGCGAGATTGACCTCTCGGCTGTCGACTCGGCAGTCGCCGAAGCCATCAATCTTGTTCCGCCGGACGGCAACCCGTACGTCTGCGCGCGGTTGAGCTGGCTGCTCATGCTACGCAACGGCTCCGAGGAGGCAGCAAATCGTCGGATAGGCATCCCGCCAGCGGGAACCGCCCCGGACGGAATGCTTCCCGCGGTCATCACCAGGGCGACCGTCATCCGCCTGCTTGTCGAGCTAGGGTTTCCCGAGGGCGTGGGCCATGTAGCGATCGACGGACTCGACCTCATCGATGACGACCCAGATCTCGAACGCTACCGATTCTTCCTGACGCTGGCACTGGCCCACGATCTGCGGGGCGACAACACAACATGCGCCGAGTACGCGCATCGAGCTGCCACGGATCCACTACCCGTCAGTGCGGAGGCGAAGGTGCACGCCCTGCTCCACGAGCCGTTTGACCAATGGACGGACCTGAGCACCGAACGCGAGGCCCAAACTGCGGTCGCGTCGGCGGCCCCTGCTCTCGCAGACGTCTTCCAGACGGTCCGTGCGTACAGGGCGCGCGTGCGCGCTCGGTTACCGGCCAACAAGGGAGAGGCAGATAGATACCTGACCACACTCATCGATACTATCTGCACTCTTTCGGAGCAGTACCCCCAGCAGGCCGCCTGGTTCTTGCATGTTCTCGATGTTCACTTTCAGCATGGTCACCCGCCGCTGCGGAACGCCTCAGGCGCCGCGGCTCATGATGTCATCGCGCTGTCCGACCTGGTCTACCAACGCTTGCCGAGGGCACTATCGTTGCGCCTGCGCGACATCCTGTCTTCCTTAATTGCACTGACCGTCGACCGGGACGAGGAGCCGAGTCTGTTCATCGGAGCCCGTAAGGGGCGTCTGACCGGTATCGCGCTGTCCTCCTCGGGGCCCCTAGCACCCGACGACGAGACCGCACGGCTCCTAGCCGAGATCACCGAACTTGAGCAGGAATGCGAGCCGGATGCCGCTGATGAAAGAGGGCTTGACGACAGCGAGTTTGGAGACTTCGAGGCCCTCCTGGGCTGCTATTTACATACCGCCGAGCAGGAGGCCGGCCGCACCGCGAGTCAACAGGTTCGGAACCTCCGGCGACGGGTTCAGGCCGCTCACGATCGCCAACTGCGCGAACTTCCCGTCCGCTCACTTCCGCTCGACGCTCAGAGTATAACCGAACTCATCGACGACGACGTCATCGTTCTAGTCCTTTGTCTCGGTGAAGTAGGCCCCACTGCAGCTGACGGCTTCCACGCGCTCATTCTCACCTCGCGCTCGGTGAGGATCCATGCTGTACGAGATCCATCTAGGCCAGCCGGCGAACGGTCCGCGATAAGTTTCGATCCTGACGATCCAACCTCGTCGGCAGCGCGAACCGTGCAGTTCTCCCGTCTCGGGGAGACCGTCGCCTCCGTTAGACGGTACATCATCGACGAGCCGATGCACCGTGAGGTCACACCCGAGGCGGCCGACGCCTTGGCGCAGATTACTGCTTTCCTTACCGAAGAGTTGTTCGAGCTGCTGGTCTTTGAGGCTCACGCCGGACGTCGGCGTCTCGTCGTGTGGCCGCACGAGTCACTCTATCTCACACCATTTGGTCTACTACCAGTCGGTGACGGGCTCCTCGCCGACTTCTTCACCGTCACCATGGTACCCGCGCTCGAGTGCCTCGTCCGCGACCGCTTCAAGTCCGGGTTCTGCTCACCGAGCGGCACGCTTGTCGCCGGGTGTCCCCGGGGCGGTTTGGTGGCCAATCTGCCGGAGGAGCCTGCGCTGCATATCCAAGCCGAACGCGTCGCTGCGGCTGCTGGTGCGACCGCGCTGACCGGGGACGCCGCCACGGCATCCGCCGTCCTTGATGGTATGGCCTATGCACGGCGAGTCCATATCGCCGCGCACGGCACCATGGACGTGGATGCGCCCGTCTTCGCCAGTCTCCATCTCATCGGGGGACCTCTGACCGCTGAGCAAATCCTCAGGCAGGACCTCCGCCACATCGAACTGGTCACACTCAGCGCCTGCGAGTCGGCGCTAATCCGCTACGACGACCTCGATGACATTCACGGTCTGGTTGCCGCTTTCCTACGGGCGGGTGCGTGCGCGGTCATCGGAGCACTGTGGCCAGTCAACCCAGACGTCGCCCACGACTTCTTCACATCTCTGTACGACGCCCTCGGCGACGGGGCATACCGGCACGCCGCCTTCCGCACGGCACAAGCCCGCACGCGAGCTGCCCACCCTGCCTATCGTGACTGGGGTGCGTTCACCTTCTACGGAGCCTAATTCACGCTGAACCGGCCACGGATAGCGCAGAGGCCAGGTTCATAGAAAGTTTTCTGGCGTTCCCTCGCCCGCAGACAGCGAACTCCTTGTCCGCCGATGTGATAACTGACTGGGTCCACCCAGGCTTCGTCCTTGCCCAATGGTTATTATTGTACGTTCGCCGGATATCACGGCTTGTGCCCGCGGTTGTACGATTAGCACGGCACACCTCAGAATCGGCCGTTCCGGGAGCCGGGTTCACGTCCGGGTTGCGGCCACCTGCCGGGCCATCCGGGCCACCTGCCGCGCATCGGCGCCGGAGCGGGTTTCCAGCGCGGCGACCAGCGGTTGAAGCCGGCAGCGGGCCCGGACTGAGCTGAGCTTCGCCGCGG
>JALZDV010000099.1 GCA_030862345.1 Actinomycetota bacterium
TCGCGGACCGGGATATGAGAGACGCCGAGTTGGTCGGCCAGTCGTGCCGGTGACATCCGCGCGCCAGGTAGGAGTTCACCGGAGACGATGTCGCGGGAGAGCCGACGCAGGACGAACTCTTGCAGCACCTCCGGCTTGGCCTCGGTACCACCTTTGACTGCGGGTGCGGACACTTTCACTCCAGACCGTGCGGGCGCCCGAACGTCGCCGGCCTGACGGGTAAATATATGGTACATCGCCGGGGGGAGTCCTGAACGCTGGCGTCGTTCCTGCACTGCGGATCGGCTTACGACATCTGAGCCACTGGATCGCGACCGCCGGCCTGTTGCTGCTAGCCGCCGGATGCGCTTGGATCGGCCGCCGCTTACTGACCGCCGACCTCGCGCGCCGCCGTTCGACAGTCGACGCGTCCTGACGTCACGGGCACGGCTGGTCACCCAGGCTCAACGGGCGCGGCGACGCAGTCGATCCTCGTCGAGCACGAGCACCGTCTTGCCCTCCAGGCGCAGCCACCCCCGATGCGCAAAATCGGCCAGTGCCTTGTTGACCGTCTCCCGGGAGGCACCGACTAACTGCGCGAGCTCCTCCTGGGTCATGTCGTGGGTGACCCGCAGCAGGCCGTTGTCGTCCCGGGTACCGAACCGGTCAGCCATCCCGAGCAGTGACTTGGCCACCCGGCTTGGAACGTCGGTGAAGATCAGGTCAGCCACCGTGTCGTTCGTGCGCCTCAGCCTTCTGGCCAGAACCTGTAACAGCTGAACGCCGATCTCCGGGTGGGCCGCGATCCAGGGCAGCAGAGCCTGCTGGGACATCTTGGCCAACGAGACGTCAGTGAGCGCGGTCGCGGTTGCGGTACGGGGTCCCGGGTCGAAGATCGAAAGCTCCCCGAACTGATCGGAGGGGCCCATGACCGACAGCACGTTCTCTCGCCCGTCCGGCGCTCGACGGACGATCTTTACCTTCCCTTCCAGGATGATGAACAGCGTGTCACCGGGCTCGCCCTCGGCGAATACGGTGGTCCCCCGCGGTAGATCGAGCCGCTCCAGGTCGGCGGCCACCGGTTCGGCGGCTTCCGGCGAGACTCCCTGGAAGACCCCGGACCGCGCCAACACTTCGTTCACGCACTCCTCCATCCCTCTCGGGGCAGCTCGCCGGGGCAGGCGTGAGTCTAGGCGTATCCAGTGTCCGCACGGTGCCAAGGCCGCCGGACGCCAGCCGAGATGAAGCAAGGCCCGAGGCGTGGCAGGCTATTGGTCGCGCGGGCGGGTCCTAAGCGCGGCCAACTTCGGCCGCAGCCGTCGACGACTACGCCAGCGTTGCAGCGATCGCCGGACGCCGTACCGGAAGACGTTGTCTACGTCCTGCCGCCTGGCCGTGTCCAGGAACTCCGCGACATCCACTTCCGTGGGCTCACGCCGCAACGGCTCCTCGACGCGCTCCATGAAGAGGAGGAATGCAAGGAGCAGGAGCGGAAAGAACACCACCAGCAGGCCGGCCATCGCGGTTAGTATGCCCACGCCTGCGCCTGCTCACTCAGCGGCCCGCCGTACTCTCTTGTGTCGTGGCAGGAGCAGCGGCGCGGCGTCGCAAGATCGCGGCCGAGACCTCCCTCTCCCGCACCCGCCGGGCCCGTCGAATCAATGCCGAACTCGCCCGGATCCACCCGGACGCGCATTGCGAGTTGGACTTCTCCAATCCGTTGGAACTACTGGTGGCCACCATCCTGTCCGCCCAGACCACGGACAAGATGGTCAACTCGGTCACGCCGGCGCTGTTCGCGAAGTACCGCACAGCCGCCGACTACGCCGGCGCCGACGTTGCGGAGCTGGAAGGGTTGCTGAAGCCGACGGGTTTCTTCCGGGCCAAGACCAAAGCGTTGATCGGGCTCGGCCAGGCGTTGGTGGAACGGTACGGCGGTGCGGTCCCGGCCAAGATCGCAGAGCTGGTCACCCTGCCCGGGGTCGGGCGAAAGACCGCAAATGTCGTGCTGGGCAACGCATTCGGCATCCCTGGGATCACGCCCGACACGCACTTTCAGCGGCTGGTACGCCGCTGGGCCTGGACGGAGGAAACCGACCCGGTCAAGATCGAACACGCCGTCGGTGCCCTGATCCCGCGCAAGGACTGGACGATCCTGTCCCATCGGGTGATCTTCCACGGTCGGCGCGTCTGCCACGCTCGCAGGCCGGCCTGCGGCGCATGCTCGCTGGCGCTGTGGTGCCCCTCGTACGGCGACGGACCGGTGCACCCAGCGGTAGCGGCCAAGCTGGTCAAGGGTCCGGATGCGGCGGCCCGTGCGCGAGCGGCTGCCCTCGGCCTCCCGGTCCGAACCGCAGAGCAGATCGCCGGGCTGGCGAGTCAGGTGTCAGCATGAACTCCGCCGGGCCTCGTCGAGCGTGGGACCACCTAGGTCGGTGCGCGCGGGTCAGCGTGCTGCTCCTGTCGATTGCGGTGCTGGCCTTGACTGGCTGTACCGCGGACGGCGGGTCTGAATCAACCGGTGGTGCGACCGAAGCGGCGCAGGACCTGCCGAACCTGACCGACTGTCCGGCCTTCACAGGGCAGCCGGCATCCGGAGCGGAGACCCTTCCGGATCTGAGTCTTCCGTGCCTGGACGGCGAGGGCGGCGAGTTGATCCTGGGTACGGCTCCCGGCGTACCGCTCGTGGTCACTCTGTGGGCCACGTGGTGCGGTCCGTGCCGCGACGAGCTACCACTGTTCAGCCAGGTGTACGCAGCGACCGATCGCGAGCAACTCCTCGTTGCCGGAGTGGTGACCCGTGACGGGCCGGGCCTGGCAGCTGAGTTCATAGTCGATCTCCGAGTCGAGTTCCCCAGCGGGATCGACGAGAACGGCGACCTCTACATAGCAAAGGGATTACGCGGGCTGCCCGGCACGTTCTTCGTCAACGCGGACGGCAGCCTCGCCCATGCTGAGTTGGCCCCGATCGCGTCGTACGAGGACCTCACTGGCCTCATCCAGCAGCACTTGGGTGTGACGGTATGACCAAGGCGGTGCGGCTACCGGCGTACATGCGCCGACTCGTGGCGAGCATGGCCGGCGATGTCACGTTGGAGCACATGGCCAGGTGGGCGCCGCCCGAGGAAGGCGGCCGCGCCTCGGCCGTACTCATCCTGATTGCCGACGGCAAGCACGGTCCTGACGTGTTGCTGATCGAGCGAGCCGCCGCCCTGCGAAACCACGCCGGTCAGCCGGCCTTCCCCGGTGGGGGTACCGACCCGGGAGACGCCGACCCAGCCGCTACGGCACTGCGCGAGGCATCCGAGGAGGTGGCGTTGGACCCGGACGGGGTGAGCGTGCTGGCCACGTTGCCACCGCTGTTTCTCGAGCCTTCCGGCTATATCGTCACGCCGGTTCTGGCGTACTGGCACGAACCGGGACCGGTACGTGTCCTGGACACCGCCGAGGTCGCCTCCGTGACGCGGATCCCGGTCGCCGAGTTGGCCGAGCCGACGAACCGGTTCTGCGTCGCCCACCCGTCGGGCTATACCGGCGCGGCGTTTGGAATCCGCGGCAGCGTCGTGTGGGGTTTCACGGCCGGCATATTGGACATGCTGCTCGAGCTGGGCGGCTGGGCGCAGCCTTGGGACCAGACTGATGTCCGCGACCTGGAGACGGCCATCGGTCTGCAGGAGGGGCTTGCGTGAGGCGGCTGCGTCGCACCGGGCGCCATCCTGGCCTCCGACCTTGCGCCGTGCTGCTGGCAGTGCTGCTCGCGGCGGTGACCGGGGGTTGCGGCGGTGCGGCTTCCTCGCCGGAACCCGAACGGGCCAGTGCGTCAGTCGAGGTCACGGTCGGTTCGGATGGTGTGCAGACGATCACCCTTGTCTCCGGCGATGACTACCGCTTCGTGCCCGCCGAGTTCACGGTCATGCCGGGTCAGGTGCGGGTCACGTTGGACAACACCGCCACCCAGCTCACGCACAGCCTGGAGTTCCCTCCCGGCAGCAATCCCGCGAACATCGAGGAATCCATCCCGGTAGTGGCACCGACCGAGGCTGACACCATCGAGTTCAGCGTCAACACGCCGGGGGAGTACGCCTTCATCTGCTCCTTCCACGAGGCGCAGGGCCACACCGGCGTGATGACGGTCGCCGCATGATTTCCGCTGTCCCCGTACCGACTCAGGGGACCCCTGAGACGTTAGGTACGTCGCAAACTTCCCCTGATTCGGGAAACGGTTGACATGGCCGATCTGCTCATCGCGACCTTCGTGGTGCTCTTCGCGGTCAACGGCTATCGACACGGCCTCATCACCTCCGCGTTCTCCTTCCTCGGGTTCCTGGCCGGCGTGGTTCTCGGCGCGCAGTTGGCCGGCCGGCTTGCCACCGCCATCACCGAGGATGCAGTCGTGCGGGTGATCGTTGCGCTGGTCATCGTGTTCGGCCTCGCCGGCCTGGGGCAGTTCGCCGTCGGGTGGATCGGCACGCGCCTGCGCGGAGTGGTCACCTGGCGTCCCGCTCGGGTGGTCGACTCGGTCCTGGGCACGGTCATCTCGGCCCTCACGGTGCTGCTGGTGGCCTGGATCGTGGCGACCCCACTTGCCGCCTCCCCCTTCCCGACGTTGGCGAGCCAAGTACGTCAATCCCACATCCTGCAGGCGGTGGACGGCGCGGTTCCGGACCCGGTTCGCACGCTCTATCAATCGCTGCGGAACTCGTTGGACCGACAGGGCCTTCCAGACGTCCTGGATCCGCTCACCCAGACGGTCGTCCCGGACGTCGCGGCCCCGGACGAGGCGCTGCTGTCCAACCCGGTCGTGGCGCAGGTCAGCGGTTCGGTGGTCAAGGTCAGCGGGGATGCGCCGTCCTGTGCCCGGGGGATCAACGGCTCAGGGTTTGTCTACGCCGACGACCGCGTGATGACCAACGCCCATGTGCTGGCCGGCGTGGATGACCCGCGCGTCCTGGCCGAGGGTGAGAGCTACGACGCGACGATCGTCTATGTGGACGAGCAGGTGGACATCGCCGTGCTGGCCGTACCGGGGCTGCCCCAGGTTCCGCTGACTCTGGCTGCGACCGAGCGCGGGTCCGGTGACGACGCGATCATTCTGGGTTATCCCGGTGGCGGGGATCTGCAGGTCGGCCCGGCGCGGGTTCGCGATCTGAGTGAGATCCGCGGACCGAACTTCCGAGCGGACGGCACGGTGTCCCGGGAGGTGTACTCGCTGTACGGCCAGGTCCGGTCCGGTAACTCCGGCGGCCCGTTGCTAGGCACCGACGGCTCAGTGCTCGGTGTGGTCTTCGCCTCGGCGATCGATGACCCCTCCACCGGGTACGCGCTGTCGGCAGGTCAGGTCGCCACCGCAGCCACCGCGGGCCGATCATCGACCAGCGAGGTCGATTCCGGCCCCTGCGCCTGAGGGGTCAGCTCTTGATCCAGCGCAGGATCTCCCCGGTGACGAGGTCGGGGACCTCCTCGGGCAGGAAGTGCCCCGCATGGGAAATCGTCTGCCACTCGTAAGTGCTCGACACGTAGCGGCTTGATCCCAGGGCCGTCGTGGGCAGCACGCAGGTGTCCTGCCCGCCGTGCAACTGCAGTGTGGGCATACCGACGGGGATCGACATCCGCCGGGTGTAGCTCACGCCATCGGGCCGTGGCAACGAACGCACCGCCCAGCGGTAATGCTCCAGTTGGCCGTAGGCAGCCTGCGGTATCAACATCGCCAGCCGGTATCGGTCCCGAGCCTCGGCGAAGTCCGCTGTGGACGCCCAGCGCTTTCCGGCCCATTTGGTCATCATCCTGCCGACCTCGGCCGCCCCGTCGCGGACCAGTCGCTGCTCGGGAAGGCGAGGTGCCTGGAACCCGAACACATGACTGCTCGCGGCCATCTGCCCGAAGTCGCTGACCAGCGCTGCCCGCCAGCGGCGCGGATGTGGTGCAGACAGCACGACAAGTCGACTGACCACCGCCGGGTGGAACCGGGCCACCGTCCAGGCGAGGCTCCCGCCGAGGTCGTGACCGACGAGGGTGGCCTCTCGTTCGCCCATGGCAGTCACCAGCCGGGCAATATCGCCGGCAGTCGTCATCACGTCGTACTTGCGCGGCGGCTTGTCACTGGCTCCGAAGCCGCGAAGATCCGGCGCCACCACCCGGTAGCCGCCGTCGGCCAGCGCGACCATCTGGTGCCGCCAGGCCCACCAGAACTGCGGAAAGCCGTGCAGCAACAGAATCAGGGGGCCGCTACCGGCTTCGGCTACGTGCAGCCGTACGCCGTTGGTCGAGTAGTCGTTGTGCGTCCAGGGGCCGTCGATCAGGACCGAACTGGCGTCTGGCCGGTCGGCTTTTCGCGGGTTCACCGGCTCGAGGCGAACCCCGGGCTGCGCTGACCGTGCGGCTGCCGGGCGAGCAGTTCCTTGGAATCCTTGAGGGTCTCGATCGTCCGCTCCGGTGCCTTGACCTTCTTCAGCATGCGGGCACCGATCAGGGCGAGCAGCCCGGCGATCAGGAGGAAGAAAGCCCAGACGATGAGGTAGGACAGCCACCGCGGCAGACCGAGCGCGACCAGACCCTCGGCGAGGGCGATGAACAGGAAAACCACCGAGAACAACGCGATCACACCGGCGGCGCCGAACATCCCGGCACCGATACCGCCCCGTTTGGCGGACGTGCTTATCTCGGCCTTCGCGAGCTCGACCTCGCCGCGGATCAGCGTCGAGATATGTTCACTCGCGTTGCTGAACAGGGCCCCGATCGGCTGCTCCGGGTCGTTTCCCGAGGTCGGGTGCAGGGGCGGGGCAGGCGAACTCATGGCACTCCAAAGTCTAGGACGGTCTCGATCCTTGCATGCGGGCCTTGAATGAGCGACCGGTCGGCCGGGCCGTTCCGTTCAGATGCACCGTTCCACGTGTCCGGCGACAACGGCGTAGGAGTAGTGATCGACAATCCAGCTGAGTTCGACCTGGACAACGAAACTACCGAAGGCGCGGTTCGCCGGGGACATCAGAAAGACTGCTGCATCGTAGGCATCGCCGGAGCTGATCAAACTGGCCGACCAGGAGGGGATGTCGGCCCGGCAGTGAATACGCACGACGTCAGTGGCGGCGCGCACCGCCGTAGAGAAGCTCTGCAGGCCATCGGGCTCCAGTTCCCCGTATATCCGAGTGGCCGAGGCGTCGACGAGCGACGGATCGGCCACCTCGCCGGAAGCTGCCACGTCGGATGTGGCGCTGGAGCCACGCCGATCGGAGGCCGGCTCGGGCTGCAGAGCCGGAAAGGCGAGCACTGCTGCAAGCATGGCCACGATCAGGGCGGCAAGGCCAAGCCAGCGTCTGGACCCCCGACTCGGTTCGGCTCCGCGTTCGGCGGAGTCGAGGATCTCCTCGCCGGGCGTTCCCGTCGCGGTCACTTGCATACGGTACGGCGGACTCGCGCGGCCGCGCTTTCGCCGCCCGCTGGCTGCCGCAGAGCGCGAGCGCATAGCGGGTCCTGGGGCGGCGTCGGTAGGTTCGGCTCAGTGCATCCGGTACGGCTGAGGAGATGTGTTGACCGAGAATCCCGCCCTGTCCAACCTGAGTATCGAGACGCGGCACTTCGACCCTCCTGCTGAACTGGCTGCCCAGGCCAACGTCGGCGGCCACGCCTATGACGAGGCTTCCGCCGATCGGCTGGCGTTCTGGGAGAAGCAGGCGCAGCGCTTGGACTGGGCACAGAAGTGGGACGCCGCACTGGAGTGGGAACCACCGTTCGCCAAGTGGTTCGTCGGCGGCAGGCTCAACGTCGCCGTCAACTGCCTGGACCGGCATGTCGCGGCCGGCCGCGG
>JALZDV010000120.1 GCA_030862345.1 Actinomycetota bacterium
GGGCGCCGGCGCCCCGAAGGGTTGTGAGCACGCGGTCCAGCACCGCGGTCGCGGCGGCTGGTGGAATCGCCCGATCGTAGATGTCACCCGAAACGACCACGACGTCGATGGACTCGGCGCGGATCAGGTCGGCCAGTCCGGTCAGGACACATTGCTGATCGGCCAGCAGGTCTGCGCCGTGCAGGGACCGGCCGATGTGCCAGTCCGAGGTGTGCAGCAGCCGCATGCCTCGGACGCTAACTGCGGGCTCCGACAAAGCACGGATCGGCACGCTGGCCGTCCGAGGATGTCTTATTGTCAGTCACATATGAACCGTCATTCACACGATTCGCTCTGGGCGACGGAGGTGCGGGTGCGGCCTCGCCGCGGTGACCGGGATCCAGGGTGATGGCGACCGATCAGCCCGACTCGGCAGATCAAACCTCGGGCCGCTCTCGCGCGCACTCGCACGACCACTCGCACCCTCCCGCGCAAGGTCATGCCGGCGCCCGGCATCGCTGGCGGTTGGCCACGGCGTTCGGGCTGATCGCCGCCTTCTTCGTCGTCGAACTGGTCTTCGGGTTGCTCGCCGGATCGCTGGCCCTGATCTCCGACGCCGGGCACATGGCCGCAGACGTCGTGGCACTCGGGGCCGCACTGCTGGCAACCCGGATCGCGGCAAGGATCGACAAGACCGGCCGCCGAACGTATGGCTCCTACCGTGCCGAGGTCTTCGCCTCTGCGCTGGCAGTGCTCCTCATGCTCGGTGCCGCGACGTTCGTCCTCATCGAGGGTCTACGACGGATCGGCTCCCCGGCGGAGGTCGCCACCAGCCCCATGCTGATCGTCGGGGGGATCGGATTCGGCGTCAATGTGGTCGTTCTAGCGATGCTGCGCGCGGGTGCCGGGGAGAGCCTGAATGTAAGGGGCGCCTACCTCGAGGTGCTCGCCGACACCGCCGGGTCGGTCGGCGTTCTGGTGGCCGGACTGCTGGTGACGGCAACCGGGTCGCCGGTATGGGACACCGTGATTGCTCTGGCAATCGGGCTGTTCGTCGTGGTCCGGGCTTTCTCGCTCGGCCGGCAGGTCCTTGGGGTGCTCGCCCAGCACGTTCCCGCCGGGATGGACCCGGATGCCGTGGCTGCGGAGTTGGCCACGGTCGACGGCGTACAGAGCGTTCACGACCTGCACCTATGGACGCTCACTTCAGGGATGCACGTCGCCACTGTGCATCTCGTGACCGTGGACCACGCAGACAGCCACGCGGTCCTTGATCAGGCCCGCGAGTTGCTGCACAGCCGGCACGGGATCGCTCATGCAACCCTGCAGATCGAACCCGCCGATCACCAGGGCTGCGCCGAACTCGGCTGGTAGCCCGGAACGCGGCGAACACCATTGCCCGATCCAGCTCGCGGCCGATACGGTCCCGGCTGCGGCGGCGTCGGCGGCTCCCAACGGAGGTGTGTATGCGGGGATCCGAGCAGGGTCTTTCGCGGGTCTTGGTGTTATGTGCTCTCGGACTGGGCATGATCGGGTGCAGCGGCACGGTGGTCGTCGCGGCCGACGACGTCGCCAGCCAGATCAGCGATCAACTGGAAGCCGAGGTCGGTCAGCGGCCCGACTCGGTGGAGTGCCCCGAGGATCTCCCGGGAGAGGTCGGGGCAACCATGCGTTGTGAACTAACCGCTGGTGAGGACGTTCTCGGGGTGACCGTATCCGTGACTGAGGTGGACGGGGCCACGGTGAACTTCGACATCGAGGTTGACGGGAACTAGTCGGACCTCGCGGTCGGCGGGCCTTGCAGGTCGCGGTAGGCCTCTCCGACGTACTGCGCGCTGTCGCGGGCCCGGTTCTGCTCGTCCTGCTCGACGAGGTGGTTGATCAGCTGCTGAGTGTCATCGGAGTTCGGGATGTTCGCGAAGACCTGCGGTGGACCCTCGCCGGCGGACTCGATCGTCAGCGTTCCGGCGCCGATGATCCGGTCCCACAGCGATTGCGTGTAGGACACGTCGGTGATCCGGGACAGCCCGATGTCCTTGCCGTGTCGGCTCAGGATCCCGAAGCGGACCATGACCCGGTGAGTCGTGATCACGTAGTGCGTCGTGCGCCAGCGCAGGACCGGGATGACGACCAGCAGGATCAGAACTAGAACGGCCAGGGCGATCACAACGATCCGCAGGATGTCCTGGGCGTCGCCCTGCGGGATCACCGCCACGAGGAAGGACGCGATGCCCACCACCAGGATGAACAACACCGCGGGCAGGAACACGGTCAGCCAGTGCGGATGCAGGTGCTTGACGACCTTCTCGTCGCCGGCCAGCAGGTTCTCGGGAAATCCCACCCGCTCAGCATGGCGCACCGATGCGCGGGTGCCTACACCGCAACACCGCCCCGAGCGGTCACTGTCCGGCGCGCACGTGCACCACGTCCGCGGCGACCACTGTGGTCAGCGTGCCGTCCACCGTACGTACCTGCAGCCCTCCGGAGGGCTCGATGGCCTCGGCAGTGCCGCGTAACTCCCCACCGGATGGCAGTTGGACAACCACAGCACGTCGCAACGTGGCGCAGGCCTTCCGGTAGTCGCGCTGCAGAGCACTGGCCTCCGCGTCCCCGCCGGCCCGGGTCCAGGCGATGTACCTGGATTCCAGGGCCAGGATCAGCTCGACGAGCAACAGTTCCCGGGAAAGAACGGCACCCTCGAGCAGAAGTGATGTGGCACCGAGGGGCAGCTCATCGGCGGTCGTCGATACGTTGAGGCCGATCCCGACTACTACCGCACCGTCGCCGGATTCGGCGAGGATCCCAGCCCCCTTAGCCTGAGCAGGTCCGAGCAGCAAGTCGTTGGGCCACTTGAGCGTGGCGTCCACATCGGACAGTGTCCGTACGGCGTCGAGCAAGGCCAGGCCGGCGAGGATGGGTAACCACCCCCAGGTGCCACTCGGCGGCGCTGGACGCAGCAGGACGCTGAGCGTCAGGCCGGCACCTGCCGGACTCGACCAGCTCCGGTCCAGTCGTCCCCGTCCACTCGTCTGTTCCTCGGCGACCAGGACCAGGCCCTCCGGCGCCCCCTTCCGTGCCGCGTCGGCGACTGCGGCGTTAGTGGACTCGACCGTGGAGACGGTTTCCGGGGCCGGCCAGGCAGACCCCCGATCTACCAGTTTCCTGCTCACTGCCTCGGCATCGAGCGGGCGGCGAACGGCTGTCAGCTCTGCTCGGTCGGGCACGCCGATACGCTACGACCCGTGAGCGCTGAGCCGGGCCCTGTGGCCGAACCGGGCGACCGGCAACCTGACTTGCATACGACGGCCGGCAAACTGGCCGACTTCCGTCGGCGGATCGACGAGGTCACCGAGGCCGGACACTCACGCGGAGCCGAACGGCAGCACGAACAGGGCAAGATGACCGCCCGCGAGCGGATCGAGGCCCTGCTCGACGACGGGTCGTTCACCGAACTGGACGAGTTTGCCCGGCACCGGCAGACCGTGTTCGGGATGGAGAAGAAGCGGCCCTTCGGCGACGGCGTGGTGGCGGGGTACGGAACGGTCGACGGACGCCCGGTCTGTGTGTTCAGCCAGGACGTCACCGTTTTCGGCGGCAGTCTCGGCGAGGTGTACGGCGAGAAGATCGTCAAAGTGCTCGACCTGGCCATGACAAACGGCTGCCCGGTCATCGGCATCAACGAGGGGGGCGGCGCGCGGATTCAGGAGGGCGTTGTCTCACTGGGGTTGTACGGCGAAATCTTCCTGCGCAACGTGCACGCCTCCGGTGTGATTCCGCAGATCTCGCTCGTGATGGGCGCCGCCGCCGGTGGCCATGTCTACTCCCCCGCCCTGACCGACTTCATCGTCATGGTGGACAAGACCTCCCAGATGTTCATCACCGGCCCGGACATCGTGAAGACCGTGACCGGGGAGGACGTGACACTGGAGGACCTGGGCGGCGCGCGTACCCACAACACTAAATCCGGTGTGGCGCATTACCTTGCCGATGACGAGGCCGACGCACTTGACTACGTGAAGGCGCTGTTGTCCTACCTGCCGTCCAACAACCTGGACCCGTTGCCCGTAGTGGAGAACTTCCCGGTCGACATCGCGCTACCCGACGGGGTCAGCGATCTGGATGCCGAACTCGACACTTTCATCCCGGACTCGGCGAACACCCCGTACGACATGCACACTGTTGTGGAACATGTTCTCGATGACGGCGAGTTCCTGGAGATACAGAAGCTGTTTGCGCCGAACATCATCTGCGGCTTCGGCCGGGTCGAGGGTCGTCCGGTCGGCGTCGTGGCGAACCAGCCGACGCAGTACGCCGGAACTCTGGACATCGACGCATCGGAGAAGGCCGCGCGGTTCGTCCGCACCTGCGACGCGTTCAACGTCCCGGTGCTCACCTTCGTCGACGTACCCGGGTTCCTACCCGGCACGTCCCAGGAGTGGAACGGGATCATCCGGCGCGGAGCCAAGCTCATCTATGCCTACGCCGAGGCGACCGTCCCCAAGGTCACGGTCATCACCCGGAAGGCCTATGGCGGCGCGTACGACGTGATGGGCTCCAAGCACCTCGGTGCGGATATCAATCTGGCCTGGCCGACCGCGCAGGTCGCCGTTGTCGGGGCGCAGGGTGCGGTCGGGATCCTGTATCGGCGGGAGATCGCCGCGGCGCAAGACCCTGAGGCCCTTCGCGCTCAGAAGATCACCGAGTACGAGGACACCCTGGCGAACCCGTACGTGGCCGCTGACCGCGGATACATCGACGCGGTGATTCCGCCATCCCACACCAGGATCCATGTCGTGCGCGCTCTGCGGCTGCTGGCAAACAAGCGTCAGACCCTGCCGGCCAAAAAGCACGGCAACATCCCGCTATGAGTGAGAGCACCGAAACCCGGCCACCGCTGCTGCGGATCGTGCGGGGAGAGCCCAGCGTCGAGGAGATCGCCGCCTTGGTGGCGGTGCTGTCTGCCGGATCAGTGGCACGACGCTCCGCGTCGCCGGCGCCGGCCTTCGGCTGGTCGGCCCGTTCGGGTCTGGTGCGCCGTCCGCCGTCGCCAGGGCACGGCGGGTGGCGAGCGAGCGCCTTGCCCCGGTGAGTCCATCCGGCGCTCCGCTCATCCTGGCCTCGGCATCGGTGGGACGGCTTCGACTGCTGCGCCAAGCCGGATTCGACCCGCAGGTCATCGTGAGCGGAGTGGATGAGTCGGCGGTGACGACCTCCGACCCGATCGCCCTGGTCATGGAACTGGCGCTGGCCAAGGCGGGGGCAGTCGCCGCCACGGTTTCCGCCGGCCTGGTGGTCGGTGCCGACTCGGTCCTCGATCTCGACGGACAGGTGCTGGGCAAGCCCACCGACGTCGAGGATGCCCGCTTGCGCTGGGCCACGCTGGCCGGTCGGGCCGGACTCCTTCGAACCGGTCAAGCACTGCTCCTCGTCCAGGACGGCACGATTCGGGCCACGGATGTCTCGGCGGCCGCGACCAGCGTGCGCTTCGGTCGACCCGAGCCGGCCGAACTCGAGGCCTACCTGCGTTCCGGGGAGCCGGTGCAGGTGGCCGGTGCGTTCACCGTCGACGGATTCGGGGCGCAGTTCGTCGACTCGATCGACGGGGATGTTGGCACGGTGATCGGACTCAGCCTCCCCCTGCTGCGCGTCCAGGCCGCTCGGCTCGGCCTAAGGCTGACCGACCTGTGGTCGGCTGCCTCGTGATCGACTAGTAGGCGCTGGCTTCGACCCGGGCCCGAATCTCCTCGGAGCTGAGGTCGGCTAGGGGCTGGGAGAGCAGCCACAGGTGACCGAACGGGTCCCGCAGCCGGCCGTCGCGACTGCCGTAGTACTGATCTCCGACGGGGATCACGACCGTGGCGCCGTTCGCCACCATCGCTGCAGCCCGGGCGTCGGCGTCGGGAACCTGGAAATGGCACAGCACCGGGCTGCCGCCGAGCTGGGCTGGGCTCAGGTTCACATTGCCGTCTGCCTGGGTCACCGAGAAGACCGATTCCCCAACCTCGACCTCGGCATGCACGATCGTCCCGGACGGCTCGGCGTAGCGGACCAGCTCACGCCCGCCGAGAGCAGCCACATAGAAGTCCAGCGCGGCCGCAGCATCATCGACGACGAGGCGCAGGTGCAGTCGGGTAGGTATCTGACTCATGATCCGAGCCTCGCCGGTCCATTGGCCTGCGTCTAGAACGAATGGGAAGTGGCTGCCAGACTGCGCCGATGACCGAGGTGTCCCGGCGTGCGTTCCTCGGGCGGGCCGGGCTCGCCGCAGGGGGCGTGGCGGTAGGCGGTGCCTCGCTCGGTGTATTGGCCGCATGTACCGACTCCGAGAGCACTCAGAACGGTGCCCGGCCGGCGGAGCCCTTGGATCCCCAGGACTGGGCCACGGTACGCGACCAGTTCGCGCTGAGCCGGGACCTGCTCCAGTTCGCCGCTTTCGTGCTGGCCTCGCCGCCGCGGCAGGTCACCGAGGCGATCAGCGAACATCGTGCCCGCCTCGACGAGGACACCAACGGCTATCTCAACACCATGGAGCCCGCACTGGACTCCGCGGTCATCACCGCGGCCGCGACCTACCTGGAGACCGAGCCGGAGACCATCGCGTTGACCGACAGCACCACGATGGGCCTCGGCCTTGTCTACAGCGGAATCCGGTTCCGGCCGGGCCAGGAGTTGCTCACCTCCGAACACGACTTCTATGCCACCCATGAGGCCCTGCGGATGCGCGCGGCCAGAGACGGAGTGGGGGTCCGGCGAGTCAAGCTCTACGACTACGCCGGGACGGCATCGGTCGACCAGATCGTCACCCGCCTCGGCGATGCCATCACGCCGGCCATCCGGGCAGTGGCCCTGACCTGGGTGCACTCGGGAACCGGAGTGAAGCTCCCGGTCGCCGAGATCGCAGCCGAGATTCGCTCGCGGGCAACCGCATTGGGCATGGAACGGCCGTTGCTGTGCCTGGACGGCGTGCACGGCTTCGGCGTCGAAGACACGTCGCCCGCCGAGCTGGGCTGTGACTTCCTGATCAGCGGCGCGCACAAGTGGCTGTTCGGCCCGCGTGGTACGGGGCTGGTGTGGGCCGCTGCGCAGTCGTGGGCTGAATTGGACCTGTCGATCCCCTCGTTCGCGCCCGAAGTCGTGGGCGCCTATATCCAGAACCTCGAACCCGTAGGCGTCGCGCCGGGTGCGGCGGCCACGCCCGGCGGCTACAAGGCCTTCGAGCAGCGCTGGGCGCTGGCCGAGACCTTCGCCTTCCATGAGGCACTCGGCCGGGACCGGGTCGCGGAGCGGACTCGGGTGCAGGCCACCCAGCTCAAGGAAGGCCTGGCTGAACTGGGAGGCGTACGGGTGGTCACCCCGATGGAGCCGGAGTTGTCGTCCGGGATCGTGTGCCTGGCCATCGAGGACGCATCGATCTTCGAGCTGCCTGCTGTGCTTCGGGAGCAGCACGGCCTGATCGCCAGCGTCACTCCGTACAGCCTGCCGCACCTGCGGCTGGGCCCGAGCATCGTCACCTCACCGGACGACGTCGATGCTGCAGTGCGGGCGATCGACAAGGTGCGCTGACGGGATGGCACAGCTACGCACCGCGCACACCTCGGCACTGAACGCCGCCGACCTTCGCGCCATCCGAGCACTGCTGGACGAGGCATTCGAGGGCGACTTCACCGACGCGGACTTCGAGCACGGTCTCGGTGGGATGCATGCGCTCGTCTCGGATGGTTCGACGCTGGTCGGTCATGGCTGCGTGGTCATGCGCCGGCTCTGGCATGCCGGTCGTTCGCTGCGGACCGGTTACGTGGAGGGTGTGGCGGTGCACTCGGCCCATCGCCGGCACGGACATGGCCAAGCCGTGATGGCAGCACTCGAGAACGTCATCGAGGGTGCGTACGAGATCGGCGCCCTGAGCAGTTCGGAAGCCGCCTTCGACTTCTACGCCTCGCGCGACTGGCAGTTGTGGACCGGAACAACGTCGGTCATCTCACCCAATGGGATCGAGCGCACTCCGGACGAGGATGGCGCCGTTTACCTCCTGCCGGGAAGTGCGCAACTGCCATTATGCGGTGACCTGGCGTGTGACTGGCGAGATGGGGACGTCTGGTGAGCTCA
Source organism: Actinomycetota bacterium (assembly GCA_030862345.1). GTDB lineage: Bacteria > Actinomycetota > Actinomycetes > Mycobacteriales > Geodermatophilaceae > JACCQS01. The sequence continues at coordinate 8,086 of JALZDV010000120.1, forward strand.
TCCGCCGATCGGAGCCGGCCGCCGAACCGGACTCGATAAGGTCGCGTTGGTGGGAGGGAGGTCCGCGCCGTGCAGAAGGTTCTGATCGCCAACCGAGGAGAGATCGCCGTACGGATCGCACGCGCCTGCCGTGACTCGGACCTGGGCAGTGTCGCGGTCTATGCCGACCCCGACCGTGACGCCCTGCACGTACGGGCGGCCGACGAGGCTTTCGCCCTGGGGGGCAGCACCGCCGGCGAGTCCTACCTCCGGATAGACAAGCTGCTGGCGGTCGCCGAGCGGGCCGGAGCCGACGCGGTGCACCCCGGCTACGGGTTCCTCTCCGAGAACGCCGACTTCGCCCGCGCGGTGATCGAAGCCGGGTTGACCTGGATCGGCCCGCCGGTCGAGGCGATCATCTCCCTCGGCGACAAGGTGGCCGCCCGGCACATCGCCACCAAGGCCGGCGCGCCGCTAGTACCGGGAACCAGCGACCCGGTCTCCGGTCCGGAGGAGGTGCACGCCTTCGTCGCGGAGCACGGGCTCCCGGTCGCGATCAAGGCTGCGTTCGGCGGCGGTGGTCGCGGTCTCAAGGTCGCCCGCAAGGTCGAGGAGATCGACGAGCTGTACGCCTCTGCCGTACGCGAGGCCGAGGCGGCCTTCGGACGCGGCGAGTGCTTCGTCGAGCGCTACCTCGACAAGCCGCGGCACGTCGAGGCGCAGGTTCTGGCCGACTCGCACGGCACCGTGATAGTGGTCGGCACCCGGGACTGCTCGTTGCAGCGCCGCCACCAGAAGCTCGTGGAGGAGGCCCCGGCACCATTCCTCACCGCCGAGCAGCGCGCCCGGATCCACGAGTCGGCAAAGGCCATCTGCACCGAAGCCGGGTATGTGGGTGCCGGCACTGTCGAGTACCTCGTCGCGGCCGACGGCACGATTTCCTTCCTCAAGGTGAACACCCGCTTGCAGGTGGAGCACCCGGTCAGCGAGGAGACCACTGGCTTGGACCTCGTCCGCGAGCAGTTTCGGATCGCCGACGGGGAGCCACTCGGGTACGACACCGATCCCGAGCCGCGCGGGCACAGTTTCGAGTTCCGGATCAACGGTGAGGATGCGGGCCGCAACTTCCTCCCCGCGCCCGGGACCGTGACCCGGTGGCGTCCCCCGAGTGGACCTGGCGTACGGCTGGATTCCGGCATCGTCCAGGGTGACGTGATCGGCGGCGGCTTCGACTCGATGCTCGCCAAGCTGATCGTCACCGGCGCCACCCGCGAACAGGCACTGCAGCGTTCCCGCCGGGCGCTGGACGAGCTGGAGGTCGGCGGAATGCCCACCGTCGTGCCCTTCCACCGGGCGATCGTCTCTGATCCGGCGTTCACCTCCGATCCGTTCTCGGTGCACACCCGGTGGATCGAGACCGAGTTCGACAACCAGATCCAGCCGTACGCCGAACCAGCCGTGGACCCGGACCCCCCCGCCGAGCGGCATACGGTCGTGGTTGAGGTGGGTGGGCGTCGACTGGAGGTCTCGCTGCCTGGTGGTCTGGCCTTGGGTGGCGGTGGGACGGTGCCCGGTGGGGTCGCGGCCAAGCCCCGCCGACGTGGTAGCTCCGGATCAGGCAGCGCGGCTGGCGGGGATGCCCTGACCAGTCCGATGCAGGGCACGATCGTCAAGATCGCGGTCGAGGACGGCACCACCGTGCAGACCGGTGATCTCGTCGTCGTCCTCGAGGCGATGAAGATGGAGCAACCGATCAACGCGCACAAGGCCGGTACGGTCCGCGGCCTGTCAGCCGCTGTGGGCGAGGTCGTGGCCAGCGGGGCGACTATCTGCACGATCGAAGACGCCGCTCCGTAGCCCTGTTGTTGATCATCGATACTTGACGGGTTTTCGTTCGCATCTCAACGGAACCCCCACCGCAATTCCGATGGTCAACTCGGCGGTGGTGGGTTCAGAGGTAGCGGCGGGCCAGTTCGCCGGCCCGGGCTCCGTAGGAGCCGCCGAAGAGCACCGCGTGTACGAGTACTGGGAACAGCTGGTGCAGCCCGGCCCGTTCCGGCCAGCCCGAGCCCAGCGGCGCGGCCTCCTGGTAGGCGGCCAGGATCCGTTCCAGGTGCGGCGCCCCAAACAGGGCGAGCATCGCCAGGTCGCTCTCCCGGTGGCCGCCGTGCGCGGCCGGATCGACCAGCCACGCGCGCCCGTCCCGGCCGAAGTGGAC